>JBGTHE010000588.1:0-3390 GCA_041746335.1 Lysobacterales bacterium
CGTCTCTGATCATTCTGGCAGGGAAAGAATACGGCACCGGATCTTCACGCGACTGGGCCGCCAAAGGCACCAACCTGCTGGGTGTAAAAGCTGTGATTGCCGAAAGTTTTGAACGTATACACCGTTCAAACCTGGTCGGCATGGGCATTCTCCCGCTCACATTCCTGGAAGGACAATCCGCAGGGTCTCTGGAGTTGACGGGCAAAGAGGTCTTTGATATTCAAGAACTTAAACCATATAGCTCAAGTAATATTACTATCAAAGCCACCAATGATGAAGGTAAGATCATTGAGTTTGAAGCCAAGCTGCGGATCGATACACCTAAGGAATGGGAGTACTACCAGCACGGCGGTATTCTGCAATATGTGCTGAGACAGTTGGCTGCCTGATTTAAGCGAAAGGAAATGCGCCCCCTCGTGTGCCGAGCGATTCAAGGTAACGCAGAGATTGAGTAGGTTTTGCCATGAAAAAGGGCTGTCGTTGCAGAACGCCAGCCCTTTGTAATTTCACCACTCGAATTTTCAGGATCGCGTCTAGCCCATCAAGCTTTACCTTTCACCAGGATTTCTACCCGACGGTTCTGTTCACGGCCTTGCGTGGTGCTGTTGTCGGCCACGGGGTAACCCTCACCATAACCAATCGCATCCATCCGTGTGCGGTCAACTTGGCGCATGGCCAGATGACTCATGACAGATTCCGCCCTACGCTCTGACAGAGCTTGATTGTGATGTTCACTGCCCGTTGAATCAGTGTAGCCCTGCACGAGTATGGCAGTTTTCGGATAGTCCATCATGACCTGTGCAAAATCGTCCAGCGAGTATCTGGAACCGTCTGAAAGCACCGCTGAGTCGACCGCGAACAGAATGTCACTGTCGAACCTGATGCGCAAAGTTTCTTCGTCAATTCGTTCTACCTCGGCATTTTCAATCTGCTCCAACTCCTTCTGTTGCTTGTCCATGTAAACACCCACACCGGCACCCAGTCCCGCACCCACTGCCGCGCCGCCCAGTACTTCATCCAGCTCGCCGTCACCTACGAACAGGCCTGCGATGGCGCCGGCAGCTGCACCAATCATGGCGCCCTGCTTGGTTTTGGCGTAGGGATCGTCGGGGTTACCTGCGGTAGTCGCACAGCCCGCAAGAAACAGGCCGGCCACTGATGCAGTCAGAAATACCCCAAAACTTTTTGAAATGATCTGGTTTGAAATCTTCATATCCAGCTCCTCTGCTGTGCTATTCAAAAGCGGAAATACTAAAAAAAGATTCTATGACGAACTTAGTGGTGAATTATGTCGTGTGCATGTGAACTTCAGCTGAACTCTGGCTGAAACTCAGGCTGGAACTCAGGCTGGAACTCAGGCGCCCCGCTGGCGTAATACCCGCAATGAAGACAGCTTGAGGCGCAGTTGCTCCTCGCTGTACTGGATCCCGGCATCCAGCACTTCCACCGTATCCCCCTGCAATCGCGCCACTGGCAACCCATCCTGCAAAAGGATCCGGTGGCCATTGATCGCGGGGGTTTTAACTCCGGGCGTAATGATTCCTCCGAGATTGAGTGGATCTGTTGCTGCTATTACCCGTTGCATCTGAGACGCTGCTTGTCGGCTCTGGTTTTTCAACAAACCCACGGCCTCAGCCAGGGCAAATTGCTCTCCGGAAAAGCCATCCACGAAACGCCCACCCAGCACTTCGCCCCGATCCTCCATACGGCGTAAATAACGCAACAGTTCTCGCCAGGGGGGTATCAGGCTTTCACGCTCCAAGAGCGCTCTGAACACAATGCCGTAACGTCGCAGCAATGCCATACAGATGTGGGCTAATGCATTCTGCTTCATGCTGATGGTTGCAGGCTGAGCCGCTGTGAACAGACTCCAGCGACCCAGCATACCAGTGGCGCCGCCATGGCCAGCGGAAAGCTGGGCTGCAACAGAGTATCTGGCGGCGCTCTGCGCGGCTCGAAGTTGTCGCCGTTTCTGCTGCTCCGGACGAACCAGCCAGCGCAAAGGTGAAAACGCATCGGCAGTAACCACTCCCCTGGCCACCAGCAAACCCAGAATTTGTTCCAATTGCGGCTGCAAAACACCCGTGGTACTCAACAGGTCATCGGTAAACATGGCCCCCTGCCGCTGCAGGCACTGCAGCACTGTTGCAGCACTTTCGGGGAGGTCTTCGGTGCTCACTGGACTGTCACCCAGCCAAACCGGCAACAGCGGACGCGGAACGATGGCTATGGGCGTGGCAGATACCACTTGCTGCTTTTCGCTTGCACCGTGTGAGGGTCGGAACCAGGCCAGCTGGCCACTCAGAAACAATTGGTCGAGCGACTGGGCTGAGTAGTTGCGACAACGGGTCAGCAACAGGTCCGATTCCCAGGCCGTCATCGGCGCGGACCAACCTTCCAGTAATGTCAGAGCAGCTTGGATGTCGGCGGCCGGCTGTTCCAATCCGTGCCAGGACACCAGAAATCGCATAAAGCTGGCAGGCGATACTACCTGCGCGGATTGCCGACGTTTTTCTCTGCTGTAACGATGAATTCGCGCCAGCAAGCGCCGCTCGCACCATGCGGGCCTGTTTGGGGGACGACCTACTCGCTGACCTGGCGAATGTGAAGACAAATCAAGACCAGCTTGGCGTGTTTCACTCTGGGTGTCCCCGGATTCAATCGACATGGCATCCATGGACATGGCATAACCATCAGTCTGCAATGCCAGCAGCCCCTGCTCCATCCTGTTGGGCGGCAGTCTGAAGTCCTCATCCAGCTGAGTGATGGTGACAGGGCCCAGGGCGGACAAACGGCTGCGCAACATTTCTGTCAGGGCTTGATCCGGATCCTGGCCACTTTTCTCGGTCCAGCTTCTGCCCGGATCGGGGTTGAATTGGCGACCATCCTGCATGGCAAGAAATTCAGCCAAACGTTCGGTTGCCACCCACCAACAATCACCTTCATTTGAGCTCACACAAATCGCACGCAAATCATCGGCCAGAGCCTGGAACCAACGGCCCCAAAGGCGTGCATCACCACTGGCTCCGGTGGTGGCGTTGCCGGTGGTGAACTCTTTCTGGGTCAGGAAGCCGAGCTGCAACAGTCCGTCGTGCAGTTCATCGGGATTGCGGGGAGAAATCCAGCATTCTGCCTGCACCAGTTCGATCGCGGAACGGCTGATGATGCTTAGCATGGCGGCATCCACCAAATCGTCACCCCGTTGTGAAATGGCTCGGGTTCGACGGTTTTCGGCATCTCCATCATCCAGGAAAGCATAAGGTCGGGCATTGATGATTTCTGCGGCCAGAGGCGATGGTGCGACCAGATCGACACAGCGAATCTCTATCTCACCGCTTTCCCGGCTGATCAGAACCTGCTCAAGACCTGCAATGTCCATGCTGACATGCA
>JBGTHE010000589.1:0-1925 GCA_041746335.1 Lysobacterales bacterium
AGCGAGGGAAAGCGGTATGGATCGTCGATGATTTTGTGCCCGCCATTCACAAAACCAATGCGCAGTCGATAGCTTCTGAGGCGGGCGGGCAACACGGCTTCGAAAATGCCTTCGGGATGTACTTGTTCAAACTGCCCCACCAGCTGCGATTTGCGGTCGAGCAAAACCACTTCCTGTGCTTGCGGATACACCACACGAACCTGGCGTTGAGCACCGACCGGATGTGGCCCCAGCACAGCAAAGGGATTGTTGTGTTTGCCCTCGACCAACGCCTGGTATTGCGCTTCATCCAGGCTGCCTTTTCGGGTCTGAGAATCAGCCATGATTGGTGTACAACTCATGGATATATGCTTGTGCTGCAAGCTCCCAGGAGAAACGTTCCGCGGCTGCTTTCTCACGCATGGCTTGCCAGTTCGAAGGATACTGTTCACCAAGCTGTAAGGCTTTATCTACTGCGTCCACAAAAGCAGTAGCCTGTTCAGCGGGGCCATCGCCCCCAAACACGAATCCGGTTTCGCCGTGCTTCACTGTGTCCTTCAGGCCACCCACTCCGTGCACGACACAGGGCTGTCCGGCTCTCATGGCCAACATCTGGCTGATTCCGCAGGGCTCAAAGCTGCTGGGCATCAGGAACAGGTCACCGCATTCATATACGGTTGCCGAAAGATCCTCGGCGTAGCCGTGCAGGAACAGAAAATTGTCGTGTTTGCTGGCGATCTCGGCCAACCGATGCGCAATCTTTTTGTCACCACTACCCAGCAGGATAAACAAGTTTTCAGCCCCCAGCCGTTGCAGCAGTTTTTCCAGCGCGCTGTCATGGCCGTCCACGGCCTGCAGCATCAGCGCAACCTTCTGATCCACCAGCCGACCTACGCTGGTCAGCAGGTGACGCGGACGAGCGCCAGCCTGCAACCAGCGCCGGCCTGAATCGGCAGCACTGATCAGTGACACATGCCGCCGCAAAGCCAGTTTGAGATGATCCCATGAAAGCGCGGTATTCTGGTGACCGTCATACATGCAGCCATTGAGTATGCCCTTCAATCGATGCCGACTTTCAGCCAGCTGCAGATCTTCCTCCAGGCCCTCACCACCGATAAAGCCCAGCTCAGGGTTGCTGGGTAAAGTGATCTCACGCGCATAAGTGGGCGAGACGGTGCTGCAGCAGTCGGCCAGACGAATGGCGCTGGCCATGAAATTCACACAATCCGGATAGCGCGGGTCCAGCAGGGTCTGCAAGGGAAAGTCACTTCGGGGAAACCAGGCCAACAGGCTTGAAGCATGGCCATCCACCGGCCGTATGCCCTGGTAAGCCAGATTGTGCAACGTAAACACGCAACGCAATTGCCGCAACACGGAATGCTCCGGCGCAATAGCCCGCAAAGCAAACAACAGGCCGGTGTGCCAGTCGTGCAGGTGTAGCACCTCGGGCGGCTGCGGATCGGCCTCAACCAATCCAGCCAGCGCGGCGTTAAAGAATGCGAACTTGCCGGCGTCCGTCGCAAACGGATTGCGGCCGTCATCCTCATGGTAGATCTTTCCGTCGCCCTTTGGGTCCAGCAAGGCATGGGCGATGACCACTATCTCCATGTGCTCACTGGGCGATGGCAGTTGCCAGACTTCGGCAAAGCGCTTCTTCCCACCAAAGGAAACCGCCAGCCGCCTGATTCGGCGGGCACCGGGCAAGTGCTGAAAACGCCCATAGGCGGGTGTGATGATGCGGATGTTCCAGCCCAGCGCAGCCAGAGCAATCGGCAGATCACGTATGACGTCACCGACTCCGCCCACTTTTCCGCCGGGCAGATGGCCGTTCTCAGCAGCTACCAACCACGCGCTGTGCCTCCTGGCCGGGCGCATTTCCCACAGTCCGTCCGATATCAAATCACTACCTCTAAGGGTGTGGTGCAGCTTCTGGCCCAAAGCTTCCG
>JBGTHE010000590.1:0-4038 GCA_041746335.1 Lysobacterales bacterium
ACTCCGAAAAAGGTGCGGTAGTGAAGCCGCCCGTGGTCATGGCCGAAACCACCTGGAAAGCACCGTAGCGAAAAGAATCGGCCAGTGTTTCATAGGTTCCGCTGAGGAACAGTGCCATACTGATCAAGACGATGAACAGGAACAACAGCGTGATATAAACCTTGAGTTCCGTATCGACAAAATAGGCTTGCATCGAGGCTCGCCGCCACGCCAGGAAATGCAGCGCAAAGTTGATGCCGGCAATGACCATGAAGGTCATGGCGATCAATTCAATGGTGGGGCTGTCCCAATAGGCCAGGCTGGCATCGTGGGTGGAAAAGCCCCCAATAGCCACGGTGCTAAACGAGTGGCCGACCGCATCAAACAGCGACATCCCGCCAAGCCAGAAAGCCAGTGCGCAAAATACGGTAATTCCCACATAGATCAGCCATAAAGCTTTGGCTGTTTCAGTGATTCTTGGTGTCAGTTTGGAGTCTTTCATAGGCCCGGGCATTTCTGCCCGGAACAGCTGCATGCCGCCGATGCGCAAGATCGGCAGAATGGCCACGGCCAGAACGATAATGCCCATACCGCCTAACCACTGAAGCTGCTGGCGGTAATAGAGCATGGCACGCGGCAGGTCGTCGATGTGCGTAATGATGGTCGCGCCTGTGGTGGTCAGTCCCGACATGGATTCGAAAACCGCGTCGACATAGGAAATCTGTGGCGTCACCAGCAGAACAAACGGCAGCGCGCCAACCAGGACCAGTACCAGCCAGCTGCTGACCACCACCAGGAAGCCGTCGCGTAACCTTAACTCGCGAAATGCATCGCGCACCGGCATATAAACCAGCACACCAGTCAGCAGCAGTACTGCAGAGCAAATAAGGAACAGGTTGGCGGTGCCGTCTTGATACCACCAGGAAACTAGCACCGGCGGCAACATCATCAGGCTGGAGCCAGCGATCAGGAAACCAATGATCCGTTGAACGCCGGCTAGACCACCCATGCGGCGCTCAGATAAACGTCGCGCTGACCTGGAACAGGCGCTCGATCATGGCGATCTGACGCTTGTCCGGGACGAACAGCAAAACATGATCACCGGCTTCGATCACGGTGTCATGGTGAGCAATGATCACGTCCTCGCCACGGACTATGGCCGGTATGGTGGTGCCAGGAGGCAGATCGATTTCTTCCACTTTGCGGCCAACCACACGCGAACTGCGCCGGTCACCGATGGCGATGGCTTCGATGGCCTCAGCAGCGCCGCGGCGCAGGGAATGCACCCGCACCATGTTGCCGCGGCGGATGTGCGTCAATAGAGCGCCGATGGTGACTTGCTGCGGTGATACCGCAATGTCAATGGAGCCGGATTCAACCAGGTCTACGTAGGACGGGCGGTTGATGAGGGCTATTACTTTTTTCGCACCCATCTTTTTCGCCAGCATGGAAGACAGAATATTGGCCTCATCATCGTTGGTGAGAACGCAATACACATCGGCCGTCTCAATGGCTTCCTCACGCAGCAAGGCCTCGTCTGCGCAATCGCCGATCAGTACGATGGCTTTTTCCAGATCCTGCGCAATCATTTCGGCCACGTCCGGATCACGTTCAATGATCTTGACGTGATGTTGCCGTTCCAGTGTGCGCGCCAGGTTGCTGCCAATGTTGCCACCGCCGGCCAAAACGATGCGGTTCACCGGCCGGTCCATGGGTCGCAGTTCCTTCATCACGGTGCGGATATGCTTTCGCGCTGCCAAAAAGAACACGGTATCGTTTTCTTCTATCACCGTGCCGCCATCGGGGATGATGGTTTTATCCTGGCGGTAGATGGCAGCGACGCGGGCATCAGCCCCAGCTGGCAAGTGCTCCGCCAGGGTGTGCAGGCGCTTACCCACCAGTGGCCCGCCGGCATAAGCCTGGGTGGCCACCAGCTGAGCACGGCCATCGGCAAAGTCCAGCACTTGCAGGGCACCAGGGTATTCGATCAGTCGCGAGATGTATTGCACGATCAGGGTTTCAGGACTGATCAGTACATCCACCGGGCAATGCTCACGCTTGAACAAAACAGGCCATTCCAGGTATTCAGAAGCGCGAATGCGGGCTATGCGTGTGGGAGTGTTGAACAGGCTGTAAGCCACCTGACAGGCAGTCATATTGACTTCATCGCTGTTGGTTAGCGCAATCATCAGATCGGCATCTTCAATACCGGCACGCACGAGCACTTTGGGATGCGAGGCGTACCCGAGCACACCGCGGATATCCAGCCGGTCCTGCAACTCCTTGAGCCGTCGCGGATTGGTATCGACTATCGTGATATCGTTTTCTTCGGTAGAAAGGCTGTGCGCCACCGTGGAGCCTACCTGGCCGGCTCCGAGCACTACAATCTTCACCGCTTGCCTCCGCCCATTGATTTCGGGTCAATGCCCAGTGAGCGTAGTTTGCGATAGAGATGCGTACGCTCCATCCCGACTGACTCGGCCAGTTTGCCCACGCTGCCACCGGCTTTGCGTAATTGGTAGCTGAGGTACTCGCGTTCAAACTGTTCACGCGCTTCACGCAAGGGCAATTCGAAAATTTCAGACTGCAAATTTTCAGCCTGAGGAGGTTCGGAGGGGCTGAGTCGCAGGGCATCTTCGACTTCGGCCACACTGACATCGCCTTCTCCACCGAGTATCAGCAAACGTTGCACCAGGTTGCGCAGCTCGCGAATATTGCCTGGCCAGCTGTGGTTACGAAGCCGATTCAGGGCCGCCATGGAGAACGCGCGATACGGCAGATCTTCGTGGTTGGGTATCCAGTCGGCGTAAAAACGCACCAGTTCAGGAACATCCTCGGCACGGTCTTTGAGTGCGGGTATCTGCAGCGGCAGGACGTTCAGGCGAAAATACAATTGTTCCAGGCTGGGATCGCGTGAGGCCAGTTCCACCAAATCAGAACTGCCACCTGCGATAATGCGGCAATTGAGATTGCGCTTGCCGCCTTCGCCTTCCTGCGTGTAGTGGCCGGACTCCAGCACCTGGTTGATCAGGCGACGAGCCTCGGGCGGAATATCCTGGATGTCATTTAAAAACAGGGTGCCACCTGCGGCCTGGTCGAATAATCCGGAATGCCCGTTGCCATTTTTGCCTTGACCCAGCAGATATTCCCGCATGGTATCGCCTTCAAGCTCGAAATGGTCCAGGCAGACGAAGGCGCCCTTACTGTTGCTGCGCGAGTGAATATAACGCGCCAGTGATTCTCGCCCACAGCCAGGTTCGGCCGTGATCAGCACGTGGTGATCGTGATGCGCCGCCTGTTCGGCTTTGCTGCGAAGCAGCTGCATGCCAGCGCTATTGCCCATCGGTTCGTTGATGGGTGAACGGGATTGCCGCTGGCCCCCATTCTGCCCGGATTTGACGCTCGCCAGAGCCTGGCTGACCACTGCCAGCAAGCGGGCAAGTGATAGAGGTTTTTGCACAAAATCGAATGCCCCGAGGCGAGTGGCTTCAACCGCAGTTTCTACCGAACCGTGCCCCGACATCACCACCACCGGGCAGCGTAATTTGCCGCCGGAAGACCACTCCTTGAGCAGAGTGATTCCGTCCACATCCGGCATCCAGATGTCCAACAAGACAAGGTCGGGAGCCTTGCGGGTAAATTCTGCGCGAGCCATATCACCGTTGGCGGCGGTACTGACCCGATAGCCCTCGTCAACCAGGATTTCGGAGACTAATTGGCGGATGTCCGGTTCGTCATCGACAACCAGGATGTGGGCTAGCGTCATGCTTTCAGATTGATTGTTGCGTAGACGCAACATGCTACTCCTTTAGCCTGAAGCTGCCTAGCCTCACACCCATTGAAAACCGACGGGGTCTGGGCAGAAATACTTATAGCTTGTCGAATTCGTGCATAAACCTGCACTAACGGGTTTATGCCCAGCTCCAGCCATCAGACACTCATGCTTGCAACGACACGCCGTACCCACGGGGCAACGATGGCGACGGTGGGAAAAGCCACCGGCCAGGTGGTGATGCAACTTTTGATCCACTGCTCCGGCAGTCCGGGGTAGATCCCCTG
>JBGTHE010000591.1:0-2945 GCA_041746335.1 Lysobacterales bacterium
GATTTTCAGCGAGGCGATGGTTTCCAGTGATTTGATTATCAAGATTGGCCGGAAAAGCGAGATCAATAAGGATGTGAATATCGGGGTCTTTACGCCGGAAAGCATCTGACACTATGGACCCCGGGTCAAGCCCGGGGCCACGTAGTGCGACGGTTGCCGCCACATCCTCAATCGAAAGCAAGATTCGGTTTTATCCTCAGCTTACTTTCTACTGCAGGTTCTGCAGGCTGGTGTGCAGCGTGGCCTGAAGTGCGTCCGGCCTGCCATCAATCACACGCTGGCCAGCAACACCAGTCATGCCGCATTTGCTGACCAGGAAAAACTCGTCCCTGCGTGCCTTCAGGGTTTTTCCCAGTAAAATTTCATTTCATCCGAACCCGTACAAAGTTGCGCTGTCGAAGTGCCTCACTCCGATCCGGTCGCGACCGATCACAAAGCCCACGCGACGTCGGCGGACGCCCTCTTTCGCAATGCGCTGCAGCGTCCGGGGCTTCGACCTGCACGGCATTCAATCCTGGATTGCGCTCCCCGATGGCAAAGAAGAAGTCGAGCCCGCTTTCACGCACCATCCGGCAGGCGAACGATGGTGACGGTTTCGAAACCGCAATGGAGATGCTCACCCAGGCCGCGCGTACGATTCGACGGCTCGAGTTTCATCGGGCCCGCGTAATCGAGCAACAAAAACGGGCTCAAATGCTCACCGTGTCTGTGCTATGAAAACAGCGAGCGGACGGAAAATCCGTCACCCACCCAATGCTGTTGGGGGGCGCTGTACACGCCGGGAATTCGTTTAATGTTCAACTCCGCACTGCGCCAGCCAAGAATCGGGTAGCCCCGAGAATGGCCACCGCCAACCTTTACTGTGGCAGATCCACCAGATAGCCCGACAAACTCGTGTGGACAGAACCAAAAAACGAGTCGCCACCGCGATCTAACCTGACGGACACGTCGGAGCCAGGATCGGCATAGTACCTCACCGCTTGATTCCCAGTGTAAACTTCAAAGTAACCGCCGGGTCTGTCGCGAATCTCCATCGGGATGTAGTGAGAGATGCAATTCGCGAGCGTGCAGACCTCCAAACTGAGATTCGGCCACTGGTCTTGCCCCGCTGGAAGAAGTGAGAAAGCGCTTACCGTCTCAATCACCAGCCGTTTCCCTTCCGGCACCGTCGCTATCACCTCAGTCCCACCTGAGTCAGGGTAATCGACTCTCAGGTCCAACTGCGCCACAAAGGGCTGAAAGGCTGGGTTGTCGGCATCACGAACTGATGGCGTGCCGTTGAGCATGACGCTGCCGCTTACCGGCACCACGCTGTTGGTGATGGTCACGCTGCCGGTTACCGGCACCACGCTGTCCATCGTGTTGCCGATGATGACGCTGCCGGTGACCGGCACCGCGTTATCCAGCGTGTTGGTGATGTCGACGCTGCCGGCTACCGGCACCACGCTGTCCATCGTGTTGCCGATGATGACGCTGCCAGTGACCGGCACCGCGTTGTCCAGCGTGTTGGTGACCGTGACGGGTTGATTGGCTGGTGGCTGCGCTGCAAACACACCTGACACACCGACGAGCAGCAACACTCCAAGCGCCAGGTTCCTGGCGAACATTGATTTGATCATGGAAACTTAAACTCCTTGAGCCCCGAGCGGGGATCCCGCGAAACGCTTCCCGAGGATGGGAAACCAGAACCGAGCCTGAATAATTCAGGCTCCTGTTGTATGCAGCCACGTACTCTACTCTTGTTCAAACTCAAAGTGTGAGAAGTTCTAATCAGACATGCGTTAGAAGAATGGAAGATCATGCTCTGGAGCCGGTTCCAATTTACTCGCGGCTTGGGCACCAAAGAAACCAGATAACTGGCGAGGGCAGTTTTAAAATCTAGTGCCTGGTGGAACTGCATTGCCAGAACAAATAAATCCTGCTGCTGCATCAACTTTAAGTAGGACCGCATTTCATGTTGGGAGTGAAGCGAATGGACCAACGCTGATCATTCGGCGAATCTCGTCGCTTTGGCAAAAACAAAGACACCCACGTCTGAGCTTTTCGCTTGTGAAGAATTTATGGGTGTCTTCATTTTTACGTATCTTCGCGGGTGCGGACCAAAACAGGCCACTCTCTCGCCGTCTCATGATCGGCGGATGTGCGGGGAGCGAGGGGTGATTGCCCTTCCCGAGTCATCCGCGCATGCGCCGGAAGCACGGCCACAACCTCCAGCACTAGAAAGTTGGCGACCAGAATGCACAGTATCGCTGGGGTGATTAGGCCACCACGTCTTTCTAGCGGCTCAGTAGAATGTACAGCAGGTTGTCCTGAAAGGTGATATTGCCCGGCAGATCGCTGTGGTCATCGCAAAACATCACCGAATAATCCAGCGGGAAATCGCTGTAGCGGTGGCGGGGTATGCTGGGGTCCAGCGTCGTACTTGCCAGCAATGAGGCCTTGGTGACTGCGCCATCGCCGGGCTCGAGCATCATTACCTCATAGTCGAGGTGAGGTGATGGCCGCGCGATTTCATCCGGCCAGAGCCTGACATAGGATTCTCCATCGATGTCTTCGATCAATATTCTCGCGGGTGATGGCGTGCAGTCGCCACCAAACAGGATCAACTCGTGGGGCACCGCGGGGTTCTTCAATGACTTGCGATTGTAGATCGGAGTTCTCGGCGGTTTTATACAGCTTGGCCAGTTCAGGTTGTTGACTGTCGCACGACCAGAGAGCGCCACACAGAGCGAGAACTGCCAGGAAACATGCTGTGCGCAATTTATGCATTTAATCGGGCGGTTATATGCAGAATCCGAGGCACTATAGCAACGCGCGATGTTGGGCGGCGAAAGAATTTTCCCTCGTCTCGGGGACAGGCATTCCTTGCTTCAGAAGGCAAACAAGCCTGACGTTCTCACGCGGAGGGGTGCTCCAGGACATAGACTCTCGGACAGACTGATATG
>JBGTHE010000592.1:0-7969 GCA_041746335.1 Lysobacterales bacterium
GTTTGGCCAGTTGGCGATCATGCAGCCTGGACATCAGCAACAATGCCGCGAGTGCTCCAATCAACGCCATCAGCATGTCAGACTGGGTGTCCCAGACATACCCCTGAGTGCCGAGAAAAGATTCCGCAGCTTCGGCACTGAATAATGCCACCCACCACTCCACCAGCTCGTAAAATGCGCTGATTGCCAGACAAATGCATACCACCATAAAGCCCAACCAGGAATTTTTGGCAAGAACCTGGAGGCGCAGTAACAACTCCCGCGCGACCATCGCAGGTACAAATCCCTGAGCAAGATGACCTAGCTTGTCGTAATTGTTGCGGCTACCACCGGTCAGATCCCGAAGCCAGTCGCCAGCGGGAACTTCTGCATAAGTGTAGTGGCCGCCGACCATAAGGATGATGGCATGCACCAATATGAGCAGATAGAGCAGTGGCGTGAGTGGAAAACGCTTACGGGTAAAAATGAGCACCAGCAAGGCGATCAGGGCTGGAAGAACTTCCAGCCACCAGGTCGAATAATCGTGTGGTTGCCAGCCAGACCACAGCAGCACCGAAGAAAACATCAAAATCCAGACCATTGCCGCCTTGTTCATGCTGCCCCCCAGCTGCTTATTTACATGTTTGGGTAGTTTTGTCAGTCCGGTTCCTTGTCCTTGATACGCACTGCCAGCACGTCACAACTGCAGCCATGTAATACGGAATTCGCAGTGGAGCCCAGCAATAACTGCACGCCTTTTTGCCCGTGAGTGCCAATCACCACCAGATCAATGCCCTGCTCATCTACAAAACGATGAATTTCCCGGGCGGGCGAGCCACTGAGAAAATGCAAAGCATCGGTGGCCACACCGAATTCCTTGCCCAATACTGCAAGTCTCTCGCCGAGTTCTTTCTTCAGAGTGCCTTCAACCTCGTCCATACCTACAAAAACCGGACCGTAGGGCACGACCCCCATGTACACGGAATCCATAGGCTCCTGTACGTAGACCAAGTGCAATTTCGCTGCCTTGTCCACCACCTCTGCTGCACGCCTGATTACAATGCGGGACTCGTTGCTCAAATCAACTGCAACGACCACATTTTTATAAGCCGACATTTTTCACCTCCTAATTTAGAATTGCAGGTCTGACATTGTAATAGACAGCTGCTGCGTATGCTCAATCTGACGGGACCAGACATGACTGAAATCAAATTCTCTTCGGAACGAACCCGTCAATCAGCTCGAAAAACGAATGGCTGGGGTAATAAATCAGCCACGGTCCAGCGATTTTCATCTTCATCACAAAGTGAGTAAACCGAGGCGGAAGCTGGCATCAACTCCACCATAACTTGTCTGCAGGCACCACAGGGCTGAAACAATCTCTGACCCGGCACATAAATCAGGATGGCAGTCAGATCACGCACACCGCTTGCCATCGCCGCAGCCAATGCATTGCGTTCGGCACAGGACGTCAGGCCGTAAGATGCATTTTCCACATTGCAACCCACATGGACTCTGCCCTGTGCATCCACCACAGCAGCCCCCACCTTGAACCCGCTGTAGGGTGCATAAGCACCTGCACTGGCAGTTCTGGCCAGTTCTAATAAGCTGCTTTTCTCATTTCCAGTCATGACTGTTTTGGTCCCTCGCCTTTGAATCGACCCAGGATAATATCCTGACTCGAGACTTCGGGTCGTTCTTCAGAGAATCCGATAGCCGCCAGGCATTGGGCGGCGGCTTGTAACCACTCGGCCTCATTGCGCGCGTGAATGGTCAATATTTCCTCCCCGGCCTGCAGAAATTCTCCGGTAGATCTCAAACCAGTCAAGCCCACGGAATGGTCCACCCTGTCTTCGGCGCGCAAGCGGCCACCGCCGAGCTTGACTACCGCCAACCCGAGGTGATTCATATTCTTGTTACTGATCCACGCAGAGAGATCCATCAACAGGGGACGCGCATACGGCGCCAATGCCAGAAAATTGCTGGCATCCTCCAGGAGATTTGCAGGCCCGCCCTGTTCGGCCACCATGCGGGAAAATTTCTCCGCCGCGTGGCCTTCGTCCAGTGCCTGTTCCAGCAACTTCTCAGCAGCAGATTCAGAATCAGCCAGACCACCCAATTGCAGCATCTCTTTTGCAATTGCCATGACCAATGCATGCAGGCGGGGGTGACGGCGAGCGCCCGTGAGGAAATCGCAAGCTTCCTGCATTTCCACCGCATTGCCAGCAGACCAGGAAATCGGCTGCGACATATCGGTCAACAGCGCATCGCAGGCCAAACCCGCATCATGGGCAGTGCGGCAGACGCAGGCAGCCAATTTCTGCGCATCTTCCAGTGTTTTCATGAAGGCCCCGTTGCCCACCTTTATGTCCATAACTAGTGCATCCAATCCCTCGGCCAGCTTTTTGGAAAGTATGGATGAAACGATCAAGGGTGTGGAGGCAACGGTTGCGGTTACATCGCGTACCGCATAAATTCGACCATCGGCTGGCGCCAGTTTGTCAGTTTGACCGATAATGGACAGGCCGTTTTTTTTAACCAGTCGCTGGAATTCAGCCTCGCTGGGTGAAGTATGAAAGCCTGGAATACTTTCCAGCTTATCAAGGGTCCCGCCGGTATGACCCAAGCCCCGGCCGGATATCATGGGGACATAAGCACCACAAGCTGCGACCAAGGGTGCCAATACCAGGCTGACGAGGTCCCCCACACCTCCGGTGGAATGCTTGTCAACTACCGGACCATCCAGATCGCCCCACTGCAACACCGTACCGCTGTCCCGCATGGCCAAAGTGAGTGCTCTGAGTTCCGCTGGGCTTAAATCCTGAAACCACACCGCCATGGTAAAGGCTGCAATTTGCGCGTCGGAAACCTGCTGATTGCCGATGCCTTCAACAAAAAGGCCGATTTCCCAGTCGCTCAGCTCGTGGCCGTCACGTTTTCTCAGAATCAATTCGGAAATAAGGGACACTATCGGGCTCCCGCGGGCTTGGAGTTGTTCAGAAATCTCTGACTCAGTCAGAGTTTCCCTGGCGTGCACTGCTGTTTCAGGGACGAAGTGATCAGAGCTTCCTTGGTCAAGTAGACGCAGCTAGCACCATTGCTTAGCATAGGCAGTCTTGACCACCAGCTGCAAATTGTCCATTGTCTCTTGCTATAACTTTTTTTGCTGCCTGCAGGCATTGGCTTTTAAAAAATTCCCTGATCCAGTCCGGAGTGAAATGTGAAAATCGAAGTTGCGACCCCCCCCTGCCCTGTTCTGGTCTTCTCGCTGTTGCTTACAGCCAGCTCTTTTGCTGATGAATTGCCGCTGGAAAGTATCAGGAGCTTGAGTCAGGAATTAAACCCTCAATTAATCACCTGGCGGCGTGATTTTCATGAACACCCCGAACTATCCAACCGGGAGTTCCGCACTGCAGAAATTGTTGCAGCCCATCTAGAGTCGCTGGGCATGGAAGTGACCACCGGCGTTGCTCACACCGGTGTGGTGGGTATTTTGCGCGGTGGCAAGCCTGGGCCAGTGGTATTGCTGCGCGCAGATATGGATGGCTTGCCGGTTGAGGAACGCGGCGATCTGCCCTTCAAATCCAAAGCCAGAGGCGAATACAACGGCGAGGATGTGCCGGTCATGCACGCCTGCGGTCACGACACCCATGTCGCCATTCTGATGACGGTTGCAGAGATGCTGACCAGCATGCGCGAAGACATGCCGGGCACCATCAAATTTGTTTTCCAGCCTGCTGAGGAAGGAGCGCCCATAGGAGAAGAAGGCGGAGCCGAGTTAATGATTGCGGAGGGGGTCATGCGGAATCCCGAAGTGGATGCAGCGTTTGCGTTGCATGTCAGCGCTGTTTTAGAAGCAGGGCACATCGGTTATGCCAGCGGGCCTTTTTATGCCAGTGTTGACGATTTCAAAATCACCGTACATGGCGAGCAAGCTCATGGTGCCTCACCCTGGATGGGAGTGGACAGCGTGGTGGTTGCAGCACAAATCATTAACGCATTGCAAACCATAGTCAGCCGCAACCTGGAAATTACCCAGCATCCGGCGATCGTCACCGTAGGCAGCATACACGGCGGAGTGCGCTCCAATATCATTCCTGAAACTGTAGAACTGATAGGTACGATCCGTGCTCTGGACGAAGATATGCGTGCCCAGATTCACCAGCGAATCAGGGAAATTGCCGATGGTGTAGCCACTTCCATGGGAGCCACTGTTGATGTGCAGATCCCTCTGTCAAACTCCTATCCCGTCACAGTCAATGATCCTGTACTGACGGCTGCCAGCATTGAAGTTTTGCGAGAAGTAGTCGGCGAGCAGCAGCTGGACCTGCTCAAGCCCATCACAGGCGCCGAAGACTTTTCCTTTTTCGCCCGCGAAGTGCCCGCTGTCATCATTGCTCTGGGAGGCAAACCGACTGGCAAACCTATCAGCGAAGTGGCTGCTCATCATACACCTGACTTCTTCATCGACGAGTCGGGATTGAGTCTGGGTGCAGAAGCGCTCTCTGCGATGGCTTGGTCGTATATGCTCAACTATAGTCCGACGTCAGAAGAATCGAACCCAGGCCAGTAAAATCGGTTGCACTTTCCAGTGTTGCTGCAGGTCAGAGCTCTGACTGAAGGCTTTAATCCATCAGGAGTTTTATTGTTATGAATTTGCACCGCGTGCACCTTCGGGGGGTGGGTTTCCTGGCCCTGGTAATACTATCGAGCTTTGCCCAGGCAGCTGAAATGAAGCTGACAGTGCAGCAGCAATTGGCTGAAGATATCCTGCGGGAACTGGTCGGACTTGAAACCACCGAAGAAAAACCGGACGAAACCCGCAAATCCATTGAAGTCGTCGCCAAACGTCTGGTTGATGCGGGTATCCCCGAAGCAGATGTGGTGATCGTCAATCCCGAGCCTGATTTGTATGGCCTGGTTGCCAGGCTACGGGGCATTCAGGAACAAGGCCCTCTGCTCACCATGGCCCACATCGATGTGGTGACTGCCAATCCGGACGCCTGGGCATTTCCACCCTTCAGTTTCGGAAAAAAAGACGGTTACTACTATGGTCGTGGCACGCAGGACAACAAAACTGGTGTGGCGCATCTGGTTGCCAACTTCATCCGCTTGCAGCAGGAAGGATTTGTACCCAATCGCGATCTGATCATGATGATCACGGGCGATGAAGAAACCGCCGGCAAAGTCGCCGACTGGATGGCCACTGAAGCCAGGGAACTCATCGATGCCGAGTTTGCCCTCAACACAGACGGCGGTGGTGGTGAATACGACGAAAATTTCGAACCCATTTCATTCAACGTGCAAACCAGTGAAAAGGTTTATCAGACCTATGTACTGAGCACCAGCAATGTAGGCGGACATAGTTCCATTCCACATCCGGAAAACGCGATCAATGAACTCGCGCAGGCCGTTGTCAACATTTCTGCTTACCAGTTTCCGGTGAAAATCTCTGCTAATACCCAACTGATGTTTGCACGAACAGCCGAACGGAGAACAGGTCAGGATTCTGCTGACATGAAAGAACTTTCGCGGGAAAATTTCAGTCCGGAAGCCGCCGAACGCCTGTCCCAAGATCCGTATATCAACGCCATTCTGCGGACGACGTGTATTCCCACCCGATTGAGCGGCGGACATGCGGAAAACGCCTTGCCCCGTGATGCCACGGCCACTGTGAACTGTCGCATTCTGCCGGGCACCGACCCCGCAGAGGTTCGCGCAAAGCTGGTCGAATTGATTGCTAACCCGCAAGTGACCATCAAATCAATTTATGAAGCCAAACCCAGTCCGGCATCGGTCATGCCTGCAGCCCTGCAGGAGTCGCTGGAACAACTGGTGGAACAACATTGGCCCGGTGTACCTGTCATTCCTGAAATGTCCACCGGTGCTACAGATGGATTGTTTGTGCGCAATGCCGGCATCCCGGTATTTGGCGTCGCCGGATGGTTCATGCGTCCGGGTGACATTCGTGCGCACGGTCTGGATGAGAAAATCGGTATGGCTGAATTTCACGCGGGTACCGAATTCTGGTATCACATGCTGAAAACTCTGAGTCAGCCCTAGTCTGGGGTCCTGCGCCGCTTATTCCTGCAAGACTGAGCCTTTTTCGGCCAAAGTCTTGCAGCGTCCCGCCCCGATTTCGACTTTTGCCCCATCGGGCTGGTAACAGGCGCATCGCTCAGTATCAATGGAATAGCTGCAAATCAGGCTGTTTTCCCAAAGCTGCCGCCGTGTTTTTTCGTGCAGGTTCGCTGCCGGCGTATTCGGGGATACACTGGCCTTGAGTACTTGTTGAATCTGTCGCATTTGTTCTCCGTAAGAGAGATATATCGCGGCGCATAAACAGGTCAGTAAAACCACACGCAGCAGTTTCCAGCGGCTATGCTGCCCCAGAAGACCGGGCTGAACACGCATTTGCTGAATGTCCAGGATGGCCTGGCTGGTTTGTTCCTGACTGAGCAATTGGCGAGACTGACTTTGAATTCTTTTGCCTAAGTTGTTCAGATCACCCACAACACTTCCGGCATCTGTTTTCACATTGATTGCAGCCGATATCACAACCATCGGATGGAAACTGGACACAGGCAAATTCAGGGATCTTTGTAATGCCTGCACACGCAGGAAATTTTCATGCACCGGATTCTCGGGGCGATAACTGCGACCCCAGTGCTTGCGCTTCCACTGCGCTTGCACCTTGTTTCCGGAAACAGAACCTGGCCAATGCAAGGCATCGATCACAAATATACCCGTCTGCGAAAGCACGATATGGTCAAAATGCACAACCCGACCCGCAATGGACAGATTAAGGTCGCTGAGACGGGTGTAACGACGATTGTCCAGACTGGCTTTCAGCAAATAACCAGCCCGTCTGGCTGCACGAGTACCGAGAAAAAGTGGAGAGCCTATATAAACAACCGCTACTGCAAGCGGCAAAATCCAGATCAAAGGGAGTAATGAATCGATGTCCGTCATTCGCCTAATCTGGCACAGCGCGGATACAAAGGAAACCCAGAGTTTGTTGTTTCTGTTTCCGCGTTGGAAATCAAACTTGGTCAATGCGTTCAGCGAAGCTGTTTACGCAGGTCTGGCTTGCCTGAAACGCTGCCTTTCCTGCGTCCCAGATGTCGTTTATGAACTTTGCAGCCTATGCGACGCCTGTGTGAGGCTGTCAGCTTTTCAAGTCAGATTCAACCGCATTTGGAGTATCCGCAAGACAGACAAGTTGCACAGTTATCCATGCTGATTACGGCTTTGGTATGGCACTTGTTGCACAAGGTAGCGGAGGCCGGGTAGCTACCATTCTCCTCGTTCGCTGCTGCATGCCTGGTGTCGTGAGCGGCTTCTGCTTCTGCTCGTTTCTGGTTAAGAATGAGTTGTTGCTGCTGCGACAGCTCTTCTTTCTCCATCAAGCCAATTTTCTGCAGATGGTGTTCAATCACCGCGCCTATTTCAGCAATGATGGAAGGCATGAATTTCCCGCCGGGCTTGAAGTAGCCGCCTTTGGGATCAAAAACGGCCTGTAATTCTTCAGCCAGGAATGTCACGTCACCGCCCTTGCGGAATACCGCAGACATCAGGCGGGTCAGAGCCACTATCCACTGGAAGTGGTCCATGTTCTTGGAATTGATGAAAATCTCAAAGGGCCGCCTTTGCTCGTGTTCAGTGCCGGCGTTCAGCACGATGTCGTTGATGGTCACATACATGGCGTGATCGATAAGCGGAGTCTTGATCTTGTATGTTGAACCTTCCAGCGCTTCCATGCCTTCGGGTCGCGCGACCTGTTCCGTCATCCGAATGATCTTGGCTTTTTGTCGCTCTTCCTTTGCCGCCTGCGCAGCCACTCTGGCGGCTTCTTCCTCCTCTTTCCTGACGACTTCGTAGCCGACGATCTTTCTGTCTATCCTGGTGCTCATAAGCTGTGAACCTGAAATGGATGGGTTTTGTGGTTGCTACTGTTACCTGTACCTGGCTTAACACAAGCGAGTGAATG
>JBGTHE010000593.1:0-6308 GCA_041746335.1 Lysobacterales bacterium
GCACGCTGCTGACGCAGTTGATGGCCAGAGCCATGAACCGCCCGATCAGCAATGTGTTGTTTTCGGGCTTTGGCACCGGCGATGACGGCGCTGGTAGCATGGAAGTCAGCGGCAGCATGAAGGCCATTGACCCCAGCGATGCTGCAATCACCATGGCATACGCTGAGAAAGTCATCATCATCCCGGGTTACGGCATGGCAGTGGCCCAGGCTCAGCACAAGATCTGGGAACTGGTAAAGATACTTCAGGAGAAAGGCGTGAAAGTTTCTTTTGCCATACACCCGGTGGCAGGCCGTATGCCTGGCCACATGAATGTATTGCTGGCCGAAGCGGGCGTGCCTTATGACCTGATTTACGATCTGGAAGACATCAACAGCCAGTTCCCTACCACCGACGTGGCACTGGTGATTGGTGCCAATGATGTGGTTAATCCGGCGGCGCGCAAAGACAAATCCAGCCCGATTTACGGCATGCCCATTCTTGATGCCGACAAAGCTCGTAACGTGGTGATCATCAAGCGCGGCCAAGGTACCGGCTTCTCCGGTATCGAAAACCTGCTGTTCTTCGAAGAAAACACGCGCATGTGCTATGGCGACGCGCAGGATGTGGCACAGAAGCTGATCGCCGGCGTTAAGTCAGTCTGATCCAACTGGCCGGCTGCCGAAAAACAGCTTGGCAAATTTGTAAATGAGTCGGAAGCTTACAGCTTTCCGAAGCCCGACATGATTGAAACTAGTGTTGTAGTGTGGTAAAACACCTTAACACTCAAATACCAACCTGAGGATTACCAACATGAAGTTTGCACGTTCCCTCGCCCTGTTGTCGTTGACTGCAGTGCTGATTTCCGCCTGTGGCAAGGACGAAGCTGAGCAACAGAAGGCTGCTGCCGAAGAAGGCGGCCAGAATTCCTTGCTCGCCCTGGTTCCGGCCGACACACCTTATCTTGGTGGCAACCTGCAGCCGGTGCCGGATGCCATTATCGACAACTATTTGACCCGCTTTGAACCTGCACTGGTGAGTCTCGAGGCTGAACTTGACAGGGCCAGGGCGGAGCTTGCAAGCAATCCCGACGGAGAGCCGGATGATCAGGGCGAGCGCTTGTTGCACGCATTGCTGCAGGAAGTTGATGGCAAATTGAACCGGGCCGGGCTGGAAAGTCTGGGCTTCGACCTCAGCGCCGAATCGGTGGTGTACGGCATGAGTGCGTTTCCAGTGATGCGCACCAGCCTGTCCGACGCCTCAACCTTGCGCGCCACGGTACAACGGGTGCTGGACAAGGCCGCAATCGAAGCCCCGCAACTGGAATTCCAGGGACAATCCTACTGGCGCATTATTCCAGACACCGACAGGCACGGGCATGATGCAGACAGCGATGTGGATGTGGAAGTGGATACGGATGCGGGTGTGGATGTTGACATCAACGTAATTGCTGACAGGCACTCTGACAGCGATCCGGCAACCGATGTCACGGACGACGACGATAATGCTGATGTAGCCATTTACGTTTCCATCCTGTCGGATCATCTGGCTGTGGGCATGCTGCCCATCGCATCTGAAGCCGCCGTACTGCCCGCATTCCTGGGGCTAGAGAAGCCCGCCGATTCTGTGGCTGCAGACAAGCTGGGTGAGATCAATCAGCGTTTCGGTTACACACCGTATGGCACGGGCGTATTGGATCTGCAGAAATTTGCCGATGAACTGCTCAATCCCGACTCACTGATTGGCCAGTTGTTGGCCAGCGAGGGACATGATCTGGCTAACGCGGTTTCTGATCAATGCCGCTCTGAGTTCAACAGTATCGTCGCGCATACACCCTATTTTTACACGGGCATAACAGAGCTTAGCGAAACGGCAGTGGGCAACCAGATGGTGGTTCAAACCGGGCCGGGTATCGCTGCAGAGTTGATCAATCTGGTTTCTGATGTACCCGTCGCCAACGCCAGCAGCGCTCTTCTGGCTGAACTGGCCCTGGGGTTGAAAGTTGGACCTTTGCGCGATTTCCTCCGCAGCAAGGCGATGGCAGTCATTGAGCAACCCTACCAATGCGAGCATTTGGTGGAAATGAACACCCGTGCTCAGGAAGCTGCCGATCAGCTCAATCAGCCGATTCCACCCATGGTCAACAATTTGCTCGGTTTGCGTGTTGCGATCAGCCGCCTGGGGGTTGATCAGACTGCACCTGAGTCCGCTGAAGGCATGATTGCCCTCCACGTCACCCAACCGGAAATGTTGGTGGGCATGGCGCAGATGCTGGTGCCCAGTCTGGCCGAACTGAAACTGGCTCCCGGTGAACCGCCGGTACAAATTCCTTCTGACGTTCTGCCCATACCGGGCGTGGTGCTCTATGCCGCGCAAAGCCAATCGGCTTTGGGATTCTCGGTGGGTGAGGGCCAGCAGCAGGGGTTGACCGCCTTTATCAACGAAAAAGGCAAGGCCAACGGTACGTTCCTGTCGGTCAACTACGATACGGCAACCTATCTGGATATGGCGGGGCAGATGGGTGCCGCTTCAATGGATGCTGACGATTCAGCATCAACGGCTGGCGTTGTTGAGTCCTTTCAATCGGTCTACAAGAGCATGGCGGATCGTTCCGATACCCGCGTTGCATTCACCAAAGACGGCCTCGTCATCGACTCAAATATGACGTTCAAGAATCCCTGAAATCGTTCTGGCCGTCACTCTCAATAACTGCTTTATCCCGGGCCTGTTGGGCCCGGGTAAAGCCTGAAGGCTACAGATCAAGGTTGTTGACAAGCCCGACGGCGGTAAGAGCTTCCGATTCTGGTCCTTGGCCCTTATCGCCGTCGGGCCCGGGATTGGCGTCAAGCCTTGGGCCGGTCAGTAACGGAAGTGCTTGATCTTCTCGCCCTTGATGCCCAGCTCAGTCATCGCCTCGATGCCGATTTTCAAGTGAAGTCCTACCCAGTCCGAAGTTACTTTCTTATCCGACTCTTCCGTTTTTACGCCATCCGGAGTGACCGGCACGTCCGAGACCAGCAGCAAAGCACCGCGTGAAATTTCGTTGGCATGCCCAACGATGAACAGAGTTGCCGTTTCCATGTCGATACCGATGCAGGTCATCTCATGCAGCATCTGGTGAAAATCCTCATCGTGTTCCCACACCCTGCGATTGGTGGTGTAAATCACCCCCGAGCGATAGTCCACGCCATGTTCCAGGATTTTGTCGGACACAAACTTGTGCAGTTTGAACGAAGGCAAGGCAGGGACTTGCGGATCGAAGTAATCGTCACTGGTGCCTTCACCCCGAATCGCAGCGATCGGCAGAATGAAGTGACCGATTTCAGTGGACTTTTTCAGGCCGCCGCATTTTCCTAAAAACAGTACACCTTTGGGAGCCACAGCCGTGAGCAAATCCATGATGGTTGCAGCCTGACTGGAGCCCATACCGAAGTTGATGATGGTCAGGCCAGCGTCATTGCTGGCTGCCTGCATGGCCCGGTCCTGGCCATAAATTTCGCAATCGAACTGTTCCGCAAATTGCCTGACGTAATTGCTGAAGTTGGTCAGCAGAATGTATTCGCCAAATTTGTCCAGTGGCATACCGGTGTAGCGAGGAAGCCAATTGCGGGTGATGTCGAGCTTGCTCAGCATGAGTTTCTCCGATCGGAACGCGGTGAGCCGAACTGGGGTGAGACTGTTTACCCTGCAGCATCGCGTTTTTGGTTATTGGGCTGCGCGGAAGTTGTGGAAGCGATTATAACAACGCCTGATGTCCCGTCCCGAAAGTTTTCTGGATTTCAGGGTTCTCAGTATTCGTCAGCACCAGGCGTTCTGCAGGAGGTATCCTAATACTTAACAGCTACCAAGAAAGGGGCGTTTCAGGGCTTCTGGGACCGCAATACTTCCCGTGCCAGTGGCACTGTGATCTTGCGTTTGGCCGACAAAGCGCTCTGGCGCAATGCCTTCATTAAGTCCAATAAGGACGGCAAGTCGCGCGGCCCCCGGTTCAGCAGGTAATTCTGCACATCGTCAGGCACGTTAATGTCCTGTGCCCGGGCCCAACGTTGCAGTACCTCGGCTTTGCCTGAATCGTCCAGTGGCTGCAATTGCAAGCGAAGTCCCCAGGCCAGACGGGAGGCGAGGTCCGGCAGACTGAAAACCAGGCCTGACAGCGGCGAACTGCTGCTGACGACCAGGCTGCCGCCGGCATCACGCAGTCGGTTAAAGCAATGAAACAGGGCATCTTCCCATGTGCGCTGGCCTAAGCACGCATCAATATCGTCCACGCAGACCAGATCCATGTGATCCAGCTCTGCCAGGCCGGCTGCCGCCTGATCACTTAATCGTCCCGGGGCAATATAAAAAGCCTGCCGCTCCAGCTCGCCGGCTCGATTGCATGCCGCGTTCAGCAAGTGCGTTTTGCCACTACCGGCTGGTCCGCTGAGAAACAGGCACTGCGCACTACTGCCGACCAGCTCCTGCAAGGCGCTGAGCACGGCGGTATTTTCTCCCGGCACAAAATCTTCAAAGCGATCGGGACGACGGGCTTCCAGGGGCAGCAATATCTGTTGGGTTGCAGCCATGTGGTTCAACTTTGCGCGGTATCTTCCAGAGGCCTTGCCGGAGGTTCCTCACAAGGCCCAACCGTATGGAACAGATGACTTTGGCGATACTGAGCATCGGCATAACGCAGCAACACATTCAATGCAGATGCCACGGGCAAGGCGAGCAGGATGCCGAGGAAACCGAACAGCTGACCGCCCGCCAGCACAGCGAAAATCACAGCCACCGGGTGCAGACCGACCTTGTCACCCACCAGCTTGGGTGTCAGCACCATGCCTTCCAGCGTTTGGCCAACGCCGAATACCGCCAGGGCCAACAACGGATGGATCATGTCCTGGAACTGGAAGGATGCGGCAATCAAGGCCGCTACCACGCCAACCAGCGTGCCGAGGTAGGGGACAATGCTCAGCAATCCGGCCAGCATGCCAATGGCAAAAGCCAGATCCAGACCGATCATCCAGAGACCCGCTGTATAAATCAGTCCCAGAGCCACCATCACCATTAACTGGCCACGGATAAAAGCACCCATGACATCGTCTATTTCGCTGGCGAGGCCACTGACAATGGGCTCCACGCGAGTGGGTATCAGCCGACGTATGCCCTCGATCAGTTTGTCCCAATCGCGCAGCAGGTAAAAGGTCACCACCGGCACCAGCACGAAATTCAACAGGACGTTGATCACGAACTGACCGCCTGCAGAAACGGAACCGATTACGTTGACCGCCGCAGAGCCCAGTTCCTTCCAATAGCTTGCGAAGGTTTCGGTCAGGCTGGCCACATCCATGGCTGGGAATTCCAGGCCAAGCTTTGCTTCCACCCAGGGTATGGCAGTGTTCACCACCCAGTTCAGAATAGCGGGCATGCGATCAATCAGCTGGCGAATCTGCTCGACGGTTTTGGGTATGACCAGCAAAAGCATGCCCGCCAACAGCAGGGTCAGCAGAACAAAAACCACGGTAACGGCCGCCGTTCGACTCACCGGCCAGCGCCAGAATTTGAGGCGCTCCAGGCGGTCAACCAGCGGATCGCCCAGATACGCCAAACCGGCGGCCAACGCGAAAGGTGTGATCACCGGAGCCAGGCGGTACAACAACCAGAACAGGAACACTGCCAGGATCAACACCCACAATATGCGCAAATCATTCTTCAAGGAAAATCCTCTCGTTGTGAAAGCAAATGCAGACTCAAGGCTGGAGTTGGTATTCCGCTTCAATTGCAGTCGGCAGCAAAGTCTTTCCAGTGAGCAAATATTGCTGCAGGTAGTTGGGCGCAGCATTCAATGACAGAGAAAAATGTACCTGTCCGGCCAGCACAGTTTTGACCGCCACACTTTCAACGACACTCAAGCCCTGCAGGTAGGCCAGGCAGCGCGCATAGTCTTCGGCCTTCGTCAGATGTGTCACGGTGATGTCCACACGCCACTCACCCGTGTCAGCCGCAGCGATGGAGCTGGCCCCGACTACCTGGTCTATGGCCTGGTTCAAGCCCTGGGCAAGCACCATTTCAAGGTCTGCTCCACGGAATCGCTCGGACCAGAGCAGACCTTCGTATTCCATACTCATACGGACATTCCATTCCGGACCATCCTGCAGAGCGGCAATCACCAGAATTTCACCGGGGCCTTGTGCGCTTAACTCTTCGGTATAGCCGCCCCACAGCAATTGCACATCAACAGGGTATTCACCATTTTCATCCGCCACTGGCCAGCGCATCGGCATGCCACGATTGCGCGCCAGATCGGCCATTCCTTCCCAGGCATATTGCAGCTCAATGGGCATGATGGT
>JBGTHE010000594.1:0-6470 GCA_041746335.1 Lysobacterales bacterium
GCGTTCACCTTGGTGCGGAAATCTGCCAGCACCACGCCGTCTTCTGCTGTTTCTTCGAAAGGCGCGCCCATCAGCATGTTGCGGGCGGCGGGCAACGCATTGTCATAAACCATTGCCGGTGGAATCACGCCCAGCGATTCGCGCTGCCGCAGCAGCTCAATGTGTTGTTGCATGACTTGCTCGACACCCTTAAGGCGAGCAATGTAATACACTGCATCCTGAGGGTTTTCTATTTTATGCAGGTTCTGCAAAAAAGTAGGAACTTCTGAGGCCACATTGCTCATCTGCGAAACTGCATAGGCATGATGCCGCCAGGGAAATGCGCGCAAAGCGCGTTCCTGGTTGTATTCGAAAATGCGATAGCTCAGCTGCGCTGAATCACCCAGAGCGTCGTAATCAAACTCCTTGCGAAGTCGTTGCAGATCGGCTTCGGTTTGCTGGTTGATTTCAATCGCGTGTGCGTCGGAATAATCGTTCCAGCTTCCATAGTCTTCAGTTTTTCGACCCAGTTGAGCCTGAAACTCCGGATTCTGGCTGACGTCCCGCTCGAAAATTTCACCAAAGAACGTCAGCAGGCGCTGGTCTTCACTCGTGGCATCATCCGGGGTCGCCGGCGCTACGGGTACTGCCGCTGACTCAGTGCCCGGCTCAGGCTGATCAGAGCGCTGCTCGCAAGCGGTCACCAGCAGCGCACAGATAAGCGATGTGGCAAGTAGTACGGATAGTGGTGCCATGGACTTCAGTGACAGGTTTGAATTCATGTGTGTCCGACCTCCGGATCAAAAATAGTCTGCACAGGTTTAGCAAGGTGTAAATGGGAAGAAGCGCGACATATTATTAAAAATATGGGTTATAAAAAATATGGGCTCATAAAATTATGGGCTTATGAAATATGAGTTTATGAAAATAGGGGCTGCGAGCTAGCGTACCAGACAAGCGCTGCTGCGTGCTGACAACCATACCCGTCCATCTTCAAGCTTGGGCCAGCTAACCGTGCTGGCAAAGACCATCGCCCAATTTGAACCCGGCGGGACGAATTCAAATTCATATTGCGAACTGTTCAACAAAACCGCGGCAGACTGACCGGCCGCCGACATGACCACCATCAGTGCAGTGGCATGGGACCAATCTCCTTCAGCAATGCTTGAACCATCGGGATGAAACCAGCCTATCCCCGGCTCGCGCGAGTCGAGGTCCAATACTGCGTGTACATAAGCCGGCTGGCGGAACAATGGCCAGTTGCGGCGCAGCGCAACCAGAGCTCGGACCTGATCGCTGAAATCCGAGTCGTGGTCACGTCTGGCCCAATCCAGCCAGCCGGTCTCGTTGTCCTGCGCGTAGGCGTTGTTATTGCCCAACTGGCTGTGACCGAACTCATCGCCCGCCAACAGCATGGGCGTTCCCTGTGCCAGCAGAGTGGTCAACAACAAGTTGAGGCGATGCTGCCTGCGCGCTGCGATGATTGCAGGATCATCGCTGTGACCTTCGACCCCGTGGTTGGAGCTGAGGTTGTGGGCATGCCCATCGCGATTGTTTTCACCATTAGCCTGATTGTGCCGCTGGCGATAACTGACCAGGTCGGTGAGGTTGAATCCGTCGTGGCTGCAAACGTAATTAATACTGGCCCAGGGAGCCCGGCCACTGGCTTCAAACAGATCAGCGGAGCCATGCAACCGCCGTGCGAGCTCATCCAGGCGCAACTCTAGCGCGTGACTCTGACCTTGCCAGTAATGTCGGGTGGTATCGCGAAAGCGATCGTTCCACTCAGCCCATCCTGGTGGGAGCCGGCCCAGCTGATAACCGCCGGGGCCCGGATCCCAGGGTTCGGCGATCAGCTTCAGCCCTCGCAAGGAAGGATCATGGCTGATGTGATGTAACAGCGGGTGGTTGGGCTGGAATCCAGTGGCGTTGCGACCCAGTATCGGTGCCAGATCGAATCGAAAACCATCCACACCCAAATCGCCGCTCCAATATTTCAGGGCATTTACCACCAGTTCCTGCGCCCGGGCATGGTCTGCGTTCAGCGTGTTTCCACAATGTGTGTCATTGATATAAAACCCAGGCATATCGGGTTCGGTTCGGTACCAGCTGAGATTGTCGATACCGCGAAAACTCAGCGTCGGCCCCAGGGTATCGCTCTCCGCAGTGTGGTTGAAGGCAATATCGAGTATCACTTCGAGTCCGGCATCATGGATGGCATCCACCATTTGGCGAAACTCAGCCATGGGCTGCTCGCCCGCATAACGCGGTTCCGGTGCAAAGAACGCAAGCGTGTTGTAGCCCCAGAAATTGCGCAGACCGCGCTTCACTAGAAAGGCTTCATCGAGGAATGCCTGAACGGGTTGCAGCTCTACCGAAGTGACACCCAAAGCCTTGATCCAGGCTAGCACTTGCGAGTTCGCCAGACCATTGAAGCGCCCGCGTTCCCTTGCCTCAAGGCCGGGGAAGCGCATGGTGTATCCACGCACATTGCACTCATAAATCAACGTATCAGCCCAGGGCACACGTGGAGCATGAGGTGGTGCGTGCAAGTTCTGTTCGTGCAGGGCGGCAGTTACAACCGCTTTGGGAACATGGGGGGCACTGTCCAGTGTGTTCAGCAGCCATTCGCCCTTTGAAGCCATGGCCTGAGGCTGGTAGTCGAACACCGCTTCGTGCCACTGGAACTGCCCTGCTAATTGTCGCGCATAGGGATCCAGCAGCAGCTTGGCGGGATTGCAACGCAGGCCCTGCTTTGGATCCCATGGCCCGTGCACCCGGTAGCCGTAAATCTGCCCGGGCGCGCATCCGGGCAAATAGCCATGCCAGCAATGATCGGCGGATGGCAGCAGGGCGTGCCGGGAAATTTCCCGATGCTGCGAGTCAAATAGACACAGCTCGACCGCCTTCGCCTGCGCCGAGAACAATGAAAATCCGCAACCTTCGGCGTCGCTGAACGAGCCCGGAATGTCCGGAGCGCCGGGCTGCAGTTTCATCAGCAGTGGCCTGTAACAGCCAAAGTGGGAGTAGCATGGCGAAGGGATGGCGGTGTCTGGTGCCGGTCTGGAGTGAGGCCGATAGCCATAGCTATCCGCCGAATGAAGACCAAGCCAGGCGCCGTCAGACCGAGCCAGGCGCTTACAATATGGCTGTTACAGGCCACTAGTTCCGATTGTTGTAAGGCCCCAGATATCGCGGTTGTATTCCTGCATGGTACGGTCAGTGGAAAAGCGTCCGCAGGATGCGCAGTTCAGAATGCTCATTCGAGTCCAGCGGCGGCTATCCTGAAAGGCTTCACCCGCAGCTTGCTGGGCGTCGATGTAGCTGCGGAAGTCCGCTGCCGTCATCCACGGGTCAGATGGATGCTGAAATGAGTGCAGAATGCCATCAAGCACACCCGGGTCGCGTCGGTTGAAGTGTCCCGATTGGAGCAGTTCCACCACGCGCCGGAAATCCTCATCGGCCTGGATAAAACTGCCAGGATCATAGCTGGGCCTGAGCTGGTCAATCTGCTCGACGGTGTTTCCGAACAGGAAGAAATTTTCGGCACCAACCGCTTCCCGGATCTCCACGTTTGCCCCATCCAGTGTGCCAATCGTGACCGCACCATTCATCATGAGTTTCATGTTGCCGGTACCGGAAGCTTCCTTGCCGGCCGTAGAAATCTGCTCCGAAAGATCTGCCGCCGGACAAATCACTTCCATGCCTGTGACGTTATAGTCGGGGTAAAACACCATGCTCAAGTGGCCTCGCATGGCCGGGTCTGCATTGATGACGGTTGCCACAAGGTTGATCAGCCGGATAATGCTCTTGGCCATCATGTAACCGGGTGCCGCCTTGCCGCCGACAATGATGGCGCGTGGCGCCAATCCCTCAGCATCACCTCGCCGGATGCGGTCATAAAGATGAACCGCATGCAACACATTGAGCAACTGGCGCTTGTACTCGTGAAAGCGTTTGACCTGCACATCGAACAGCATGGATGGATCCAGCAGTATGCCGGTTTTTGCCTCAATGGTACTGACCAGGTCTTGCTTGTTGGCCAGGCGAACTCGCTGCCACACGGTCTGAAAACCCGCATCGTCCGCCCAGGAGCGCAGGCCCTGCAGCTTGTCCAGCTCAGTCTCCCAGCCGGTGCCCAGAGTATCTGTCAGAACACTGGCGAGGCGTGGATTGCAGGCAGCCAGCCAGCGCCGTTGGGTCACCCCGTTGGTTTTATTATTGAACCGTTCCGGCCATAAAGCGCTGAAGTCACGGAACAGGCCTTCGCGCAACAGGCGCGAGTGCAATTCCGCCACTCCATTCACCGAAAAACTGCCAACGATGGCCAAATAGGCCATGCGCACGCGGCGCGGATGGCCTTCGTCGATCAGCGACATGCGCCTCAGGCGATCGGAATCGCCAGGCCATTGCAGACTGACCTGATCCAGAAACCGGACGTTGATCTCGTAAATCACTTCCAGCAGCCGGGGCAGCAAACGTTCGAATAATTCCACCGGCCAGGTTTCCAGCGCTTCAGGTAGTAGCGTGTGGTTGGTATAGGCCATAGTGGAAGTGGTGATGGCCCAGGCCTGCTCCCAGCCGAGCCCATGCTCATCCATCAGGAGGCGCATCAATTCCGGCACTGCAATCGCCGGATGCGTATCGTTCAACTGAAAGCGGAAATGTTGGGCAAAACCTTTTATGTCAGGTCCTGCCCGATTCACATAATCGTGCAGTGCATCCTGCAGACTGGCGGAAACCAGAAAATATTGCTGCCGCAGTCGCAATTCGTGACCGTTCTCGGTTGCGGTGTTGGGATACAGCACCATGGAAATATTTTCGGCTTCGTTCTTGGCGGCTACCGCTTCTGAATAGCTGCCGGCATTGAATTCTTCCAGATCGAATTCGTCCGTCGCCGCCGCGGACCATAAACGCAGCGTATTGACAACGCCATTACGGTAACCCGGAATCGGCACATCGAACGGGATGGCCAGCACATCGCGGGTATTTACCCAGTCATGGCGTTTATTTCCATGCTGATCGAGGCAGGTCGTGGAATGGCCACCAAACTTGATGGTACGGACCAGTTCGATTCGTTCGATTTCCCAGGGAAAGCCATTTCTCAACCAGGGATCGGGGTCCTCAATCTGGCGGCCATCCTCAATGCGCTGCCGGAACATTCCAAACTGGTAGCGAATGCCATACCCGGTAACCGGCAGTCCCAGGGTGGCACAGCTGTCCAGAAAACAGGCTGCCAGCCTCCCCAGACCACCATTCCCGAGGCCAGCATCATGCTCTGCTTCACACACTTCCTCCAGTTCCACACCCAGGGATTCCAACGCATCACCGGCTTCATCGGTCAGACCGAGATTGAGCAGGGCATTCCGCAAAAGTCGTCCCATCAGGAATTCCATGGACAGGTAACAGGCGCGCCGCTGGCCACTCTTTTCGATGGCGATGTTGGTTTGATTCCAGCGCTCCATCAGCCGGTCACGGGTAGCATAGACCAGCGCCTGGTACAGAAAAGGCCTGTCGGTACGGACTGTGCGTCGACCCAGCATGCGGGTGTAATAGTGCGTGAGGCTGGCCAACATCGCAGCGCTATCCATACCCAGCCTGGGCGCTGGCATGAACTCGAGCTTTCCAGCTGCATGCTCTGCCGATGCGGCCTTGCCTGATATTCCTGTATCCACTTCCTCTCTCCCCTTGCCCCGTTTGCCTGGAGCCTTTTGCTCAATCATCTTAAAAAACCGGCATCGCCCGATCCAGGCTGCAACCATAGAGTAGCCAACGGAGGCAGGCAAAGCTCCAGCGAATCCTGCCAACGATGAGCACTCACCTGCTGTGTTTTCAGTGCGCCCGTCGAACCTGTACCGTTGCCGCCAAACTCAACCGCATCGGTGTTCAATATCACCCGATAATGGCCTGCATCCGGCACACCCAGACGGTAGGCCGTTCGCACGACAGGCGTGAAATTGCACACGCAGATCATGAATCGTCCGGCCCGATCACGCCGTTGCCAGGCATAGATGCTGTTGTCACTGTCATCACAGTCGATCCACTCAAACCCGCTGGCAGCAAAATCCACCTCAAACAAGGCAGGCAAGCCACGATAGCAATGGTTCAATTGCCGGATCAATGTCTGCATGCCGTTATGCGGGGCGTGTTCCAGCAAGTGCCAGTCCAGCGAGCGCTGGTGATCCCATTCTGACCATTGGGCAAACTCGCCACCCATAAACAACAGCTTTTTGCCGGGATGGGCATACATGTATCCGTAGTAGGCCCTGAGGTTGGCAAATCGCTGCCAGTCATCGCCAGGCATTCGGCCCAGCAAAGAGCCTTTGCCATGTACCACTTCATCGTGCGACAGAGGCAGGATGAAATTTTCAGTGAAGGCGTAAACCATTCCAAAAGTCATCTTGTGGTGATGGTATCTGCGATGCACCGGATCCTCGCTCATATACGACAGCGTGTCGTTCATCCAGCCCATGTTCCACTTGCAGGTAAAA
>JBGTHE010000595.1:0-2985 GCA_041746335.1 Lysobacterales bacterium
GGCTCAAAGCAAGCAAGGAGATTTACGTGTCGCCCACTACTACCCCCACTGACATTCCCCGGAACCTGCAGCAAGCGGCCGATCACGTGTTGCTTCAGGTGCATTCGCCCGCTGCCGTCGTCGTCAACAGCATAGGCGATATCGTTTACATCAGCGGGCGCACCGGGAAATACCTGGAACCGGCTGCCGGGAAAGCCAACTGGAACTTACATGCCATGATACGCGAGGGCATGGGTACTCTCATCGCCGGCGCTCTGCGCCAGGCCGCCACCCAGAAAGAAGCGGTGAACGCACGCGGCCTGAAGGTACAAATGCCCGGTGGCGAGGTCCAGACGGTCGATGTCACCGTGCAGGCGCTGGCGGATAGTGCTCCATTGAAGGACATGTTCATGGTGGTGTTCCGGGATGTCGCGGCCCCGCCGACCCGCAGCGGCCGGCGCAAGTCGCAATCGACGGAACATGCAGAGGAGTTGCAGCAGCAACTGGATGAAATCCAGACCTTGCGCGAGCAGAATCACACCACCCGGGAAGAGTTGCAGTCCGCCAACGAAGAGCTGCTGTCGACCAATGAAGAGTTGCAGTCCACCAACGAAGAATTGCAGTCCTCCAACGAAGAATTATCGACTTCGAAGGAGGAAATGCAGTCGATGAACGAGGAGCTGCAAACCATCAATACCGAGTTGCAGACCAAGCTCGATGATCTTGCGCTGGCCCAGAGCGATCTGTCCAACATACTAAACGGTGTGGACATTGCCATCCTGTTCCTGGACATGGCGCTCAATGTCAGGCGCTACACCGATCGTGCGGCAAAAATCATCAACCTCAGGGAAAGTGACATCGGCCGCCCGCTTACCGACCTGACGACCATGCTCGAGTATGCGGAGCTGCGCGACGATGCCAACGAAACCCTGCGCACGCTGAAGACTTCTGAAAAGGAAATTCACACCAGCGACAATCGCTGGTTCTCGGTGCGCATCATTCCCTATCGCAGGCTGGACAATGTGATCGACGGGGTCGTGTTGACCCTGGTCGACATTACTGCAAGTAAATCGCTGGAGTCCACTCTGCGCGCCGATGCGAAAGCCTGACTTTGCACAAAATGAATTTGCGAAAATCTTAAGCTTTTCAGAGGCTCCTGGGAGCCGATCGTTATTCGCTGGATCGCTCTCGGGCATCCAGCCCTACGCGATCTAAGTGCATCCTGCACAAAAGGCCGCTCCTACAATGTGGGAGGCTCCTGGGAGCCGATCATATCAAAGGCGGGTCTCTGTCGCGGTCCAGATGGCGATGGGCGGCGATCGCTTTGATGAATGCAGAAGTTGATTTGGCCGCCTTACCGCTCTCAGCCAGCAGGATACCCGGGGCTACCTCTGATCCAAGGCCTGCGCTTTCCAGCAGCGCACTTCCGGCACCTAAAGCCAGAATCGTTTTGCAATGCCGGAACGTGTCTTTAACAAACCCCATGGTATGCCCGTTAGCCAATAGCGCCTCCACGGCTTTGCTTCCATCGGGCAGAACCAGTGCATCGAACAGCACGGCTGGAGCATTCTCCATCGACTTGTCCGCTTCAATTTCCTCACCGGAGTCGCTGACGAACATGCCAACCCGCGGTCCCACGAAATGGACGACTGCGCCCGCATCGGTCAAGACACCATGAAGTTGCGCCAGCGAAGCATGCTGCACACCATTTTCGATCAATACAGCTATCTGTCGGGTGCGGATACCACCGTCACCGGGTCGAGCCATGAGTGACAACGGCGGGGAGACGGTCACTTCTGGCGGTTCGGGGTCAGCAATCGCTTTGGGCATTGCAGCCGGCACTTCCATACCCAATCCCGCAGCGACTTCTGCCGCCAGTTCAGGCGACGCGTTCACCAGCGAGGACAGCATCCGTTTACGTATGGCGGGAACACCCACCTTGCTCAGCTCAAACCGGAATGCAGCGGCAATATGCGCTTTCTCGACCGCTGTCTGACTCTCGAAGAACAAGGTGGCTTGTGCGTAGTGTTCGGCGAACTTCTCCGGCTTACCGCGCACTTTGTCATCGGCAATGGGTTCCGGGAAGGACACGAAACCGCCGGTTCCCGCCTGGAACGGACACCCACCGGCCAAAGAATTCGGCTCGTAGGAAACTCGTCCACGATGAATCGCCTGACGGTGCAAACCATCGCGTTGGTTGTTTTGAACGGGTGCAATCGGAGAATTGATAGGAATTTCATGGAAATTGGGGCCGCCGAGTCGCGTGATTTGCGTATCCACATAGGAGTGAATTCGGCCGGCGAGCAGCGGATCATTGCTGAAATCGATGCCAGGAATGATGTGCGCCGTGCAGAACGCAACCTGCTCGGTTTCAGCGAAAAAATTATCGGGGTTGCGGTTCAGCACCATGCGACCGACAGGGGTGACCGGTACCAGTTCTTCCGGCACAATCTTGGTTGAATCGAGAACATCAAAGCTGAAAGCTTCGGCTTGTTCCTCGGTGAAAATCTGCAAGCCCAACTCCCACTCCGGAAATTCGCCGGACTCAATGGCTTCCCACAGATCACGCCGATGGTAATCGGGGTCAGCGCCTGAGATTTTCACCGCTTCATCCCACAGCAGAGAATGAGTTCCAAGCAGCGGCGTCCAGTGGAATTTGCAGAATACGGACTGTCCCTGTTCGGTGACCAGGCGGAAGGTATGCACACCAAAGCCCTGCATCATCCGGTAGCTGCGGGGTAGCCCGCGATCCGACATTACCCACATCAGCATATGAGTGGATTCCGGCATCAATGAGACGAAGTCCCAGAACGTATCATGCGCGGACGCCGCTTGAGGCATGCCGTGATGCGGTTCCGGTTTGACGGCGTGGACCAGATCGGGAAACTTCATCGCATCCTGAATGAAGAATACCGGTATGTTGTTGCCGACCAGGTCCCAATTGCCTTCGTCGGTGTAGAACTTCACCGCAAACCCACGCACGTCGCGCGCTGTGTCTTTTGTACC
>JBGTHE010000596.1:0-4447 GCA_041746335.1 Lysobacterales bacterium
CTCGTCGACGATGAAACTGCCCTGCCAGGGGTTCTCGCAGAAGTTCAGGCCCAGTTCCTTGTTGATGATCCCACTATAACAGACACGGGGATGGCCACGGCCCGGCGCACGGATTCGGGTGTGGGCGTGGTGATGGCTTCGTCATAGGCGTTGGTGTGCAGGCTGTTGGCGTTGTCGAACAGCGCATACAGTGCCTGCAGCGTGGTGCGGATGTCGTTGAACTGGATTTCCTGCGCGTGCAGTGAACGGCCGGAAGTCTGGATGTGGTATTTCAGTTTCTGGCTGCGCTCGCTGGCGCCGTAGCGTTCTTTCATGGCCCGGGCCCAGATGCGCCGCGCCACACGGCCGATGACGGTGTATTCCGGGTCCATGCCGTTGCTGAAGAAGAAGCTCAGGTTGCCAGCGAACTCGTCCACGCTCATACCCCGCGCGAGGTAGTACTCGACGATGGTAAAACCATTGCTGAGGGTGAAGGCCAGCTGGCTGATGGGGTTGGCTCCGGCTTCAGCGATGTGGTAACCGGAAATCGACACGCTGTAGAAATTGCGCACTTGGTGGTCGACAAAGAACTGCTGGATATCGCCCATCATGCGCATGGCGAACTCGGTGCTGAAGATGCAGGTGTTCTGCGCCTGGTCTTCCTTGAGGATATCGGCTTGCACGGTGCCGCGGACATTGGCCAGGGTGTGGGCGCGAATCTCGTTGTACTTGGCCTGGTCGAAACCGGAAATTCCGATCAGCTTATCGGAGGTGATTCCGAGGAATGCCAGCCCCAAACCGTTGTTGCCTGGGGGCAATTCAGCGTGATACTTCGGCTGTTTATTATTCGCGAAGTATTTTTCCAGCTTTTTCTCGGCCTCCATGAACAGGTTGTTTTTCTTCAGATATATCTCAACCTGCTGGTCGATGGCGGCGTTCATAAAGAAGGCCAGGATCATCGGCGCCGGGCCGTTGATGGTCATGGACACCGAGGTATTCGGTGCACACAAATCAAATCCGGAATACAACTTCTTCATATCGTCCAGCGTGGCGATGGACACACCGGAGTTGCCCACCTTGCCGTAGATATCGGGGCGGGTGTGCGGGTCTTCGCCGTACAGGGTTACTGAATCGAAAGCGGTGGACAATCGAACGGCGGGTTGGCCATGCGCGAGCAGGTGGAATCGGCGGTTGGTGCGCTCGGGTGTGCCTTCACCGGCAAACATGCGGATGGGGTCTTCACCGCTGCGGCGATACGGGAACACGCCTGCGGTGAAGGGGTATTCGCCCGGCAGGTTTTCGCGCATCAGGAAGCTGAGCAGTTCGCCCCAGTCGGCATCGCGTGGCATGCCGATTTTGGGGATTTGGAGGTGGCTCAGGCTTTCCCGGTAGTTGGCGCCCGTAACTGCTTTGCCGCGGACGTCATAGGAATATTGTTCGGTGCGGATGCCTTTTTTCCGCTCCGGCCAGGCTTTTAGCAGGCTGATGGCGTCTGGGCTTAGTTCGGCGAGGGCTTCTTTGTATTTTTCACGTAGCAGGATGAGTGAGCGGTCTTCCGGCGTTGTTAGGGATGGATCCCGGGTCGTGGCCCGGGATGACGGACTAGAAATTTGGGACGACGCGCCTTCCCCCGTCATTCCGGGCAGGCGAGCCGAAGGTGAAGCGGACCCGGAATCCATGGCGTCTATTGGATCCCGGGTCGGCGCCCGGGATGACGGTGCTAAAGAGTCGGCCCGGGACGACGTTCCCGCGGGAACGTCGGCGGCACCTGGCACCAGCGGCTCAACATGATCGCCAATCGCAACCAACGCATCGTAATAACTTTGCGCCAATGATGCGGCTTCAGCCTGCTTCACAATCGATGCATTAACGCCCCTGCCCTGCTCAGCAATCTCGGCCAGGTAACGCTGCCGGTTGCCGGGAATCAGGATGGTGGCTTTGGGCTCTTTCAACGAGGTGTCTATGTTCGGAGTCCACCGCTCGGCGGGCAGATGCAGCTTCTCGCGCATTAGGCGGCAAAGGTTGCTGAACATCCAGCTGATACCCGGATCATTGAACTGGCTGGCGATGGTGGGATACACCGGTACGTCTTCGTCTTTCATGGTGAAAGCCACGCGATTGCGCTTCCACTGCTTCTTCACATCACGCAGGGCATCTTCTGCTGCACGGCGGTCGTATTTATTGAGTACCACGAGTTCGGCGAAATCCAGCATGTCGATTTTTTCCAGCTGGCTTTGCGCGCCGAATTCGCTGGTCATTACATACACGGGGAAATCCACCAGGTCGACAATTTCTGAATCGCTCTGGCCGATACCGGCGGTTTCCACAATCACCAGATCAAAGCCGGCTGATTTCAGGAAGTGGATAGCATCCTGCAGGATGGCCGAGGTGGCCAGGTGCTGGCGACGCGTGGCCATGCTGCGCATATAGCAATTCTCGTTACGCAGCGAGTTCATTCGAATGCGATCGCCTAGTAATGCGCCACCGGTGCGGCGGCGAGTGGGATCAACGGCCAGCACGGCGATGTGCATGCCGGGGAAAAATTGCATGAAGCGGTTGAGCAATTCGTCGGTGACGGATGACTTGCCTGCACCACCGGTACCGGTGATTCCGATGACGGGTGCCTGTCTGGCGGCCCCGGCCCATTCGCGGCGTTTGAGTTTCAGTTCGGATTCGCTGAATACCTGGTCTTCCAGTGCGGAGATAACATTGGCGATGGCTTTGTCGAAGGCGGCTGGAACCCACGCACGCTGCGCGTGCTGGGATGACGTCAATTTAGATTCACCGGCTGATGGATCCCGGGTCGGAGCCCGGGATGACGGACCAATTTGCTCAATGTCATCCCGGACAGCCGCCGAGGGCGGCGTGATAGACGTCACCCCGGACTCCGATCCGGGGCGGGATCCACTGTCGGAGTGCATTGACGGAATCGCGCTTGGATAGGCAGTAGGGAGCCGATGATCGGTCGCGCGCTGCACCACATCCTCAATCATTTCCACCAGGCCCAGATTCATGCCATCGTCCGGGTGGTAAATGCGCTCTACTCCATATTTCTCCAGCTCCTTGATTTCGGCTGGAGTGATGGTGCCACCACCGCCGCCAAACACGCGGATATGGCTGGCATCGCGCTCTTTCAGCAGATCGATCATGTAGCGGAAATATTCGTTGTGCCCGCCTTGGTAAGAGGAAATGGCAATGCCGTCGGCATCTTCCTGGATGGCAGCTCGTACGATATCCAGCACGCTGCGGTTATGCCCCAGATGCACGACTTCAGCGCCTTGCGCCTGGATCAATCGGCGCATAATGTTGATGGCGGCATCGTGGCCGTCAAACAATGAAGCGGCTGTCACAAAACGCAGCGGAGATGCGCGCTCTGTGTCGACGTCTGTGGCACCGGTCAGCTGATCAGCAGCTCTGCTCATTTACCTTCGTCCTTGTTGCGACAGGCACCCGTTGGCGCCGGACCAAAAAAACCTTGGGAAACTCTGAGGTTTTCAGAGTCTCCGCGGCATAGAGAATGTGCCGCCATTTTCGCTGATTGTTGAATCATTGAAAATGAAGCCAAACAACAATGTCACTCTTTGTTTGGCGGCTTCTGATACTTCAGGGATAAATTATGAAGAGAGGCCCTGAAGCACATGCTTATTCTAGCGTTTGTGGCAGCCATCAGGGGATTGCAATTACTATTCGGCTAATGGGACGTTAAAACGGCGGCAAACCCCAATGCTCAGCCACCAATATAAGCCGAGTCCTCCACAGACCCTGGCTTTGGCACACAGTTCGTTTGCATCCAAGGGCCTGATCAGCATAACCTGCTGCTGTCCATTTCGAAGTGAGATCAAGACATTGCAAAACCTTGCCCGTCATTCCTTCAACCGCCATCTCTCGACACTCTTCCTATTATGGTTTCTGATCACGGCATTCAGCTTCAACAGCTACGCTCAAACTGCGCCCGCAGCAGCCAGCGAAACCCAACGCCTGACCGCGGAACACTTGCTGCAATTGGGCGAGGTCAGCGACCCACAAATCAGCCCGGGAGGGGATTGGATTGCCTACACGGTCAGCCGCGATGATCTGGAGGCCGACAAAGTTCGCAGCCGCGTCTGGATGGTGCCGGCCAAGGGTGGCGATGCCATTCCTCTGACGGCGGAAGATCAGTCCTCGTCACACCCGCGCTGGAGCCCGGACGCACAGTATCTGGCCTTTACCAGCAGCCGCGATAATAAGCCTTCACAGGTGTACCGGCTTTCCCGCCACGGGGGTGAAGCGATTGCCCTAACTAAAACCGTGCAGTCTGTGAGTGCTTTTGAGTGGTCGCCAGATTCGAAATCTCTGGTGCTGGTATTGCAAGATGCAAGCGCAGCCGAATTGGCCGCAGCGGATGACGACACCTCGAATGATGAAAAGGCACCACCGCCCTACGTGATCGATCGCCATCAGTTCAAGATGGATTAAGTTGGCTACCTCG
>JBGTHE010000597.1:0-2388 GCA_041746335.1 Lysobacterales bacterium
CCCCAGCCCACCGTAGGGGGGGAAATCCTGCTCGAACGCATCCAGATCCGGCCAGCGTTCTTCCAGATAAGCCACCGCCTCAGCAGAACGGTTGGCCAGGTTGAGGAAATTCAGCAATGTGCCCACATCGGCCAGCTTTTCGGCTCGTTCAAACGCCAACAAAGAGGCTTCTTCCATGCGGCCAAGCACTGTCAGCGCATAAAGGGACTGCCATTCTTCCCCTTCTTCCAGCAACCTCTCCCACTGTTGGGTTTCGATCAGCGCAAAGCCGCGGGTGAATCGACTGATTGAATTCGAAGGTTGTAGGTCAATAGCCTTCTCGATGACCTGCATCGCCTTGGCAGATTCTCCCCTTCGCATGTGGATCGCAGCCTGGCTGGACAGGATGGTGGCATCGTTGGGAATCAAAGGTTGTACCCGGTCCAGAAAAGCCTGGGCCTCGTCCATTTCGCCAAACCAATTGAAGCTGTTCACCGCGTTACGGATGCCGGGGCGATAGAGTGGATCACGTTCGATCATCTGCAACACTACATCCCGGGCTTCCACCGGACGCCCGAGGTTCATGAATGTGATCATCAACCAGTTACTGGCATCCAGCATGGCGGGATTCAAAGCAAGGGCTTTTTGCAGGGGAGCGATTCCCTCTTCAGTAACAACCGGTTGGTTGTTGTAATACAGGCCCATTCCAGCCCACGCCTCTGCGAGCTCCGGGTCAAGCTGCAAGGCCTTATCAAGGTAAGATTTGCCATTGGCCAGGGCCTGTTCCTGCGGAATATCGCCGTAGGTCCCTGTTCCTTCAGAAAGCAGAAATTCCGCGATGCCGCGTTGGGCATAGGCGGGTGCGTATTCCGGGTCGATGGCGATGGCGCGGTCCAGCAATTCAACGGCAGACTGGATGGTGGGTCCGGTGCGTTCGTACATTCGCTGCTTGGCCAGCAGGTAGAGGTCGTAAGCCTGGGAATCGGCTCGGGTGCTGGCCACCACGAGGTGTTCTCCACCTTCAAGCAAGTGAATCTTGAGCTGCTCGAGGATGGCGGTGGCGATCTCGTCCTGAATGGCGAACACGTCGTCCAGTTCCCTATCGTAGCTTTCTGACCAAAGGTGGAAGCCGTTGTCCACGCGAATCAGCTGCGCCGTAATGCGCACCTTGTTGCCTGCTTTGCGTACCGAACCTTCGAGGATGTGCGCCACGCCCAGTGCTTCGCCGATAATCCGCAAGTCCTGGTTCTCGCCCTTGAATGAGAACGATGAGGTGCGGCCCGCGACCTGCAACTCCTGCACCTTGGCAAGTGCGTTGAGGATTTCCTCTGAGATTCCATCCGAGAAATACTCGTTGCTGGTATCGTCGGACATGTTGACGAAGGGCAGAACGGCGATGGATTTCGCTGTAGTTTTGTCAGAGCCCCCCTCATTACTTGAATTTGCGTGTTGCTGCAGGAGCGAGCTTTGCTCGTGGCCAGAACCTTCGCTCACCTCCATTTCCGGTTTGAACTTATCCCAGGCAAAGTAGCTCAGTGCAATCACCAGAATGCCTATTATGGTGAAATCCAGCTTGCGGCCAGTGTGCTGCGTGATGGATTGGCTGCGATCGACATCTTTTTCCTTTTTGATGCCTTCAGGGGTCAACTCAAATGCCCAGGCAAAAATCAGTGCCGGAAAGAAACCGATCGCCAGCAGGGCAAACACCAGAGTGATAGCTGATTCAGATAGCCCTATTCGCGGAAACACCAGGTCGGTGGCCTGCATCAGCAGCCAGGCGGTCACCGCATAAGCAATGCCGACGCGAAAGACGTTGCGACGCCTGAGTTCGGCAAAGAAGCTCATGCTTCCATCGGCTCCAGCCCAAGTGCGGCTCGTTCATGGTTCAGGTGCTTGATCATGCGGCTTTGAATGGCTTCGTACTCAGGGTCACCTTCTAAATCGCGGAAGGCCGGCAAGTCGCTGGCGATGCGCGGCGAAAAGATGCGGCCGCCGTCAACGGCTTCTGCCAGGAACTGCAGTGCCTTTGACCGATCGCCGGCCAGCGCATACCAAGTGGCTTCGTTAGACATGAACCCATTGCCGACCAGACCCTGGCGCGCCAGTTCATCGTGTGCCTCGCGCACCCGGAACAGCGCATCGTCGAATTTTTGCTGGTTGCCAGTCCGCTTGTAAGCCAGCGCCACATCATTCATCTCAGCCCAGCCAAAATAGCCATTGGCGGGGAAAGCCACAGCAAATGCATCGAGGTTGGGCCAGCGAGCTTCGAGGTAATCCACCAGTTCATTCGAACGATCGCTTGCATTGAGAATGGCGAAGTAGCTGCTGATGTCGCCTGCGTCGGCCCATTTCTTCGCCAACAGGGTCGCTTCTTCGACGCGTCCGAGCTGCAACATGGCTTGGGCCTGC
>JBGTHE010000598.1:0-3036 GCA_041746335.1 Lysobacterales bacterium
AACCGCCCGATTCCCGGCTTTGCCCAGTATCGCGGCCCGGTGCAGGGACTTTATATGTGTGGTTCTTCAAACCACCCCGGCGGTGGTGTGATGGCAGCTCCGGGTGCTAACGCAGCACGCGAAATCCTCAGTGACCTTCGACGAACCAATACCGTACCGGAGGGCTGGTTGGATGACTAATTCAATTAATAGCGTTTTGGTAATTGGTGGCGGCCATAACGGCCTTGTTTGTGCCGCTTACCTGGCCAAAGCCGGCAAGAAAGTTACCGTGCTCGAAGCGGCTGCTCAACTGGGTGGCGCCTGCATCACGCGCGAGTTTGCACCGGACTTCCGGGTTTCAGCGGGAGCACATCTGTCCTATCTGCTGGATGACGAGATCCACAAGGAACTGGGCCTGAGCGGACACGGCCTCCGCATGGCCGCCGAAAAAATCGGCAGCGTTGCTCTGAATTCACACGGCAAGCATCTATACTTTGACGGCGACAGCGTCAGCGGTGAAGGGCTCAATGAGCGTGACCTGCTCGGCATGAAAGAATACCGCCGTTTCATGGCAAAATTTGCCAGCATCATCGGCAAGCTGCACAACCGCATTCCACCCCGTGTTGGCACCCAGGATCGTGGAGATCTGTTCAGCCTGGCCAAACTGGGCCTGGAAATTCGCTTGCTGGGCCGCGACGACATGCGCGAGTTCCTGCGCATTGGCGCCATCAATATTTACGATGTGCTGCAGGAAAATTTTGATAACGAGTTGCTAAAGGGTGCTTTGGCCATGGATGCGGTGCTGGGTACCAAGTCTGCACCCCGTTCCAACAACAGCGTTTTTACCGCATTGCATCGCATGAGCGGCAACAACGGTCATGGCGCCGGAGCATTATCCCTGCCTAAAGGTGGCATGGGTGCGATCTCCGATGCGCTGGCGGCAGCAGCAAAAGCAGCAGGTGCAGACTTGCGCACCAACAGCCCGGTGAAACGCATATTGATGGATTTTGATTGCGTCAGTGGCGTGGAACTCGAGAACGGTGAGCAACTGCAGGCCGATATCGTGGTTTCGAATGCCGATCCGAAAACCACCTTCCTCGACCTGCTCGGTGCCCGCAATATTGAGGCCGGTTTCGCGCATCGCATCAAACACTTGCGCAGTAAAGGCAATACTGCCAAGTTACACCTGGCACTGAGCGAGCTGCCCAATTTCAAAGGCCTGGATGCAGCGAAGCTGGGCCAGCGCCTGTTGATTGCTCCTGATCCGCACTACGTGGAACTCGCCTTCAATCATATGAAATACGGTGAATTCTCGGCCAAACCGGTGTTTGAAATCACGTTTCCGACGGTGCACGACAGCAGCCTGGCGCCACCAGGGCAACATGTGCTTTCAGCCGTAATCCAATACGCCCCGCGCGACCTCAAAGGCGGATGGGCGTCTGGCAAGGCCGCTTTCACAGACGTGGTGATGGACACGCTGGAGCAATACGCGCCCGATATCCGTTCCAAGGCGGTGGTGGCCGAGTTGCTGACTCCGGAAGACATTGAACAACAATTCCGCTGCAGCGGCGGACACTGGCACCATGCCGAACTGGCCATGGACCAGTTCTTCATGCTGCGCCCCGTGCCTTTTTGTGCGCAGTACCTCACGCCGGTTAACGGTTTGTACCTTTGCGGTGCCGGAACTCACCCCGGTGGCGGTGTGATGGGTAGCGCTGGACGCAACGCCGCCCGCGCCATAATCGGCCAATGAAGGAAGGAACACAGATCATGACTCAACTGGACATGAAAGCCCGGGATCATTACAAGCACCACGTTTATCCCAGTCCTTTCCATTCACGGCAGAAAGAAGCCAATAAGCTGAAGGAATGGTCGCGCTGGGCGGACTATCTTTCGGTGCCGGCTTACTACGATGCTTCACTCGAATATTTCGCGGCCCGCAACAGTTGTGCGGTCTTCGATCTCACGCCGATGATCAAGCACCGCGTCACGGGTGCGGAAGCCCTGCCCTATCTCAATCGGCTGGTGACGCGCGACGTCAGCAAGCTGAAACCGGGGCGTGTGGGTTATGCCGTGTGGTGCAACGAGGCCGGGCGTGTGATTGACGATGGCACCATTTTTCACCTGCCGGGCGGTGGTTATCGGGTGTGTTCTCAGGAGCACCAGCTGGACTGGTTCCTGACCTGCGCCGATGGCTTTGATGTCAATGTCGTGGATGAAACCCACAAAGTAGCTGGGTTGGCTCTGCAAGGACCAACCAGCTGCGCGGTGCTCAAGCAGATGGGATTGGCCGGCATCGAAAACCTGACGCCCTTTGGCCTGCAGAATTTCGATTTTCAGGGCACGACTCTGGAAGTATCGCGCACCGGTTACACCGGTGATCTCGGTTATGAATTATGGATAACACCGGCGCATGCCGAAGCGCTGTGGGATGCATTGTTCGAAGCGGGCAAGCATCGCGGTATTACCGCCATGGGCAGTCAAGCTCTGGAAATGTTGCGCATAGAGGCCGGGTTTATCCTTGCTGGCGTGGATTTCCTGCCCGCCCAGGAAGCAGTTCGACCAACCCACACGCGCTCACCGTTTGAACTGGGGCTGGAATGGCTGGTGGATTTCAAGAAACCGGTATTCAATGGCCGTCGCGCTCTGCTCACCGAAAAGGAAAAAGGCTCGCGTTACCGCCTGGTCAAGCTGGATATTCACGGCAACAAAGTGGCCGGCGATTCCTATGTTTATACCAAAGACAAGAAATTTGCTGGCACCGTGACTTCATCCATGTGGTCACCCTCGGCCAAAGCCAGCATTGCGCTTGCCACACTGGACATGCCACACGGTAAACCGGGTGAAGAATTGCTGGTGGAAATTTACTACCGACGCGAACTGAAATGGAGCCGGGTGATGGCGCCCTGCAAAGTGGTTGCAAACGTATTCTGGGATCCACCACGCAAGAAGCAGACTCCAGCCGCCGACTATTAGGAGGGGTCAGAAAAGGGGTCAGAGCCCTTTTTTTGTTGAGAATTTTTCCATGTCGAGCAAAAAAATTAAAAAAAGGGCTCT
>JBGTHE010000599.1:0-7589 GCA_041746335.1 Lysobacterales bacterium
AAACAGGAAACTCCAAGGGCTTAGCCTGAGTGCCAATGCCTCTGTGGCCAGTCCGTGTACCGCAGAAAAAATCCTGATACGCTCCCAAGTTGATCAATTGAAACATAGCCAGAGTAGCAAACCCATGTCTGATTTCCTGATGAACACCTATGCGCGCCTGCCGGTTGCTTTCACCCATGGTGAAGGCGCCTGGTTATTTGATGAATCGGGCAAGCGCTACCTCGATTCCATCTGCGGCCTCGGTGTAACCGGGCTCGGTCATGCGCAGCCCGAGGTAACGAAAGTCATAGCCAATCAGGCAGGCTTGCTAATACACAGCAGTAACCTGGCCCGCATTCCCTGGCAAGAGAAACTGGCTGAAAAACTCGCTGCCATTTCCGGTATGGATAAAGCGTTTATCTGTAGCTCCGGAACAGAAGCGGTGGAATGTGCGCTGAAAATAATCCGCCTCGCTGGTCACGAACGCGGTATCGACAAACCGGGCGTGATCGTGATGGAAAACAGCTTTCATGGCCGCACCCTGGCAGCGCTTTCCGCAACCGGCAGCCGCAAAGCCCAGGCCGGGTTCGAACCGCTGGTCAGTGGCTTTGTTCGCGTGCCATTCAATGACCTGGCGGCGGTAGAAAAAGTCGCCACCGTGGATAGAAACATCACTGCTGTGTTGGTCGAGCCTATTCAGGGCGAGGCGGGAATTCAGGTGCCTGATGTTGGCTACCTGAAAGGGATACGTGAAATCTGTGACCGTCATAGTTGGTTGCTCGTGCTGGATGAAATTCAGAGCGGTGTATGCCGCACCGGCGCGTGGTACGCCTTCCAGCATGAAAATATTCTGCCGGATATCCTCACCAGTGCCAAAGCTCTGGCAAACGGAGTACCTATCGGTGCCTGCATGGCCAGGGGCAAAGCGGCCACCTTGCTGACTCCCGGCCGTCACGGCACTACCTTCGGCGGAAATCCACTGTCCTGTCGCACGGCCTGCACCGTACTCGACATCATGGAAAAGCAACAGCTGTGTCAGCGCGCGGCCGTGCTGGGCAAGCGCATGCTGGAGGGCTTCCGGCAAAAACTGAGTGGCAAGAAATCGGTAGTGGACATACGCGGCAAGGGCCTGATGCTGGGGATTGAGCTGAACCAGAATGCCGGCCCAATAAAGGAAGCTGCTTTAGAGGCAGGCATCCTGATCAATGTGACTCGCGACACCATCATCCGCCTGCTGCCGCCGCTGATACTGGATGACAGCCAGGCCAAAACCATAGTCGACACGCTGTCGGACTTGATACTGGCTAAAACATGATCATCGGGCTCCACCCGCAATCTGAAAGATCGCATGAAACCAATGCCGTCTGACAGCAGCGGTTTCAGCTCCAGATCTGTTGCAGCAAAGCAGGCCAGCGGCCATCCAATTGTTGCGCCAGAGTCCTGCTGCGCTCCTGCAATTCACTTTCACTGGCAGCAGTCAGTGTGGCGTGGCCGAGCTTGCGGCCGGGCCGGGCCTGTTTACCATAATCGTGCCAATGCAAACCAGCGCAGGCTAGCAGGGCGGAGCGTTCCGGTAGCTGCCCTATCCAGTTGAACATCAAACAAGGCTGTTGCTGATCTGTGGATCCGAGCGGCCAGTCACAAATCGCCCGTAGATGATTTTCAAATTGTGAGCAGCTGGCCGCATCTATGGTCCAGTGTCCGGAGTTGTGCACTCGCGGGGCGATTTCGTTGACCAGCAATTGACCGTCTGCCACAAAGAACTCTACGGTCATCACACCCGTGTATTGAAAATGTTCCAGCAGTTTATGCGCGACCCGTTCCGCTTGTTGCTGCAAAATACCGGACAGGCTGCCGGGATGGCTGAGCATCAGCACACCATCAGCATGCACGTTGCGGGTTAAGGGCCAACAGCGGATTTCCCCTAAGCGCTGGCGCACTGATACCAACGAACACTCGACATCAAACGTCACAAAAGCTTCCAGTATCAATTCCTGACCACCCAGCTTTTGCCAGGCGCGTTCCATATCCTCCGGCTGACGCAGTATGGCCTGGCCCTTGCCGTCATAACCCATACGCCGGGTTTTAAGAACGCAAGGAAAGCCCAATTGTTCTGTGGCAGCCATCAGTTCCGGCCGCGAAGCAACGGCCACAAATGGAGGCACGGGGATATTCAGGGTTTGAAGTAAGTTTTTTTCCAGCAAGCGGTCCTGACATTCCTGCAAGGCAGCCACGCCAGGATACAAAGGACAATGTTGAAGCAAAGCATTGGCGGCACTGGCCGGAATGTTTTCAAAATCATAGGTGGCTACATCAACTGACCGACCGAGTGCAGCAGCCGCATCGGTATCGTCAAAGCCGGCCTGCAGCAGAGTGCCCAAGGGGGCTGCACAGGCGTCTGCAGCGGGATCAAGGAATCGGAATTGCAAACCCAGCGGTATACCCGCCAAAGCCATCATGCGGGCTAACTGGCCACCGCCAAGAATGCCTACTTGCTGAATCGGTTCGAACACAGGCCGGCGTTTAAGAGTCGATCGAAGGATCTGGATCCGCCAGCACCGCGTCGCGACGACTGTCACGGAAATTCTGCAGGGCCGTGCGGACACGCTGGTCATGATTGCCGATGATGGCTGCTGCCAGCAAAGCAGCATTGGTTGCACCAGCGGTGCCTATGGCCAGAGTACCTACTGGAATACCTGCAGGCATCTGCACGATGGATAACAGCGAATCCATGCCACTCAACGTATTGGATTGCACGGGCACGCCCAACACAGGGACTACAGTCTTGGCTGCCACCATTCCGGGCAGGTGAGCTGCACCGCCGGCACCGGCAATAATGACTTGCAAGCCGCGTGCCGCTGCCTGCTCGGCGTATTCAAACATGCGATCCGGTGTGCGATGTGCAGACACGACACAGGTCTCATGCGCTACGCCCAGGGTCTGCAGGGTTTCAGCGGCAACTCGCATGGTGTCCCAATCGGAGCGGGAACCCATGATGATGCCGACTTGTACTTTCTGGTCCATTGCGGCGCCCTCCTCGGGTCCACAGCCGTGAAAGCGGCGTATTGTAGCAGCAGCTTGGCGCCAGGTTTGCTAAAAAACGGCATGGCGACTGGCTCACATTCCCGTCACCCCAAAGCATGGCCGCAGACGGGTGAAGCACAAGCGCAGCGGCTGACGTAGAATACCTGCTGTAAAACTTCAGATCCGAAATGACAGGGCCCACATCATGAGCATTGACGGAAAACTGTTGGAGATTCTTTGCTGCCCGGTCAGCAAAAGCCCTTTGTCCCGACTGCAACGCAGCCGCCTTGATAAACTCAACCGCGCTATCACCGCCGGTGAGGTCGATCAGATTGATGGAACGCCAGTAAAAGAGGAGCTTCGTGAAGCCTTGATTACAGCTGATGGGAAGGTCATTTACCCGGTGCTGGACGACATTCCCGTGCTCCTGTCCGAGCGGGGTATCGGGACTACGCAGCTCCAGGATTTCTGATTCAGGGACGATGCAGGGGAAGTTGGCGCCGTGGTTTACTCTGGCGGCAGCAATTTACCCGGATTCATAATGCCGTGCGGGTCCAGCACCCTTTTCAAACCGCGCATCACTGCGATTTCCCCAGCCGAACGCACCCGATGCAACCAGTCACGTTTGAGCAAGCCCAAACCATGTTCTGCGGAAATACTTCCGCCCATGACTTCCGTCAAAGCATAGGTCTGCTCGCTGATCTCATGACAGCGATGTTCGAATTCCGCCCGTGGCAGATCAGCTGGCCCGATCAGGTTTATATGCAGGTTGCCGTCGCCGATGTGGCCATACCAGACGACTTCGAAATCGGGACAGAGCCCCGCCATCAGCTCATCCATGCGACTGAGGAATTCTGGCACCTGCGACACGCGCACTGACAGATCATTCTTGTACGGCCGGTAGCGGGTAATGGCTTCGGATATTCCTTCGCGATAGCGCCACAGGTCAGCATTCTGTTTGTCACTCTGGCTGATCACACCATCTATCAGCCAGCCCTGCTCCAGCCCATACTCGAAGCTTTCCAGTGCGATGCTTTCCTCGTCATCGCCCGGGCAATCAAATTCACTGACTACATAAAGGGAACAATCGCTGTCCATGGGCGCTGGCAAACCATGGCCCGCCCGCACATGCCGCATGGCCTTGTCAGTGAGAAACTCAAATGCGGATAGTTTCAGACGCGAGTTGAGCAGCTCAAAAACTTTCATCAACGCGGCCATATCGCTCAAACCCAGCAACAGCACTTTGCCCGGTGGTGGCGGATCAGCCAGTTCCACGGTTACTTCGGCTATCAATCCCAATGTGCCTTCACTGCCAATGAACAAATGGCGCAGATCGTAACCGCTGGCATTTTTGACCAGGCCACGATTCAACTCCAGAACTTCTCCCGTTCCGGTCACCACCTTAAGGCCGGAAATCCAATCCCGGGTCAACCCGTAGCGCAGAACGCGGATACCCCCGGCATTCGTTGCAACGTTGCCACCGATCTGGCTGGAGCCTTCGGAGGCGAATGAAACCGGGTAATACAGCCCCTGCTCGCGGGCAAAATTTTGCAGACTTGCAGTTACCACTCCGGCTTCCACCGTTACAGAGCGGTCGACGGCGTTGAACTCAACAATGCGGCGCATGCGGTCCAGGGAAATCACCAGTTCACCCTGGTAGGCTACCGCCCCGGCACTCAATCCGGTTCGGCCACCAGAGGGAACAATGGAAATCTTCTCAGCAGCTGCATAGCTTACCAGCGCCTGTATCTCTGCCACATTTCGGGGGAAAGCCACGGCCATGGGCGCGGGGACAAAGAAGCGGGTCCAATCCTGACCATGGGATTGCAGCACCTCCGGATCGGTCGAAATATCCAATCCGGAAAGGGCCTGTCTGAGGTTTTCAGCAACATTGTCAACTGTGGTTTTGGACATTCTGAATCCTGGTTGCTTTGCGTTGGCCAAATCCTCACAATTCGGCCCTTGTGTTGGCGGCAGATTAAAAGGCTATGAGCAAAAAAGCGAGAAACTACTCTCTCGACAAGGACAAAATTAAAGTCCTGTTGCTGGAAGGTGTGCACCCCTCTGCAAAGAACATGATTCTTGAGCGGGGCTACAGCCAGGTGGAATTGCTGCCGCAAGCGCTGTCCGGGGATGATCTGAAGCGTGCCCTCAAAGGCGTGCACTTTCTCGGCATACGTTCACGCAGCCAGCTGGATGCGCACATACTGGAATCGGTGGACCGTCTGGCCGCCGTTGGTTGCTTCTGCATAGGCACCAACCAGGTCGATCTGAACGCAGCACAAAATCGCGGCGTGCCGGTATTCAACGCGCCTTTTTCCAATACCCGCAGTGTGGCAGAGCTGGCGCTGGCAGAAGTCATCATGCTGATGCGCGGCATTCCGCAAAGAAGCGCCGCTGCCCATCGTGGCGAGTGGCTGAAATCAGCAACTCACTCTCACGAAATCCGTGGCAAGACTCTGGGAATCGTGGGTTATGGCCACATCGGCACCCAGCTGGGTATCCTGGCTGAAGGGCTGGGCATGCGTGTGCAGTATTTCGACATAGAACACAAGTTGCCGTTGGGCAATGCCATCAACAGTCCTCGCCTGGCTGAATTGCTGAAGCAGTCCCATGTGATCAGTCTGCATGTGCCGGAAACGGATCAAACGCGTGGCATGGTCGACAAAAAATTTCTGCGCAGCATGCGTCAGGGCTCCTACCTGATCAACGCCAGTCGCGGCACAGTAGTCGATATTCAGGCCCTCGCAAGTGCACTGAAATCTGGCTGGTTAGCAGGCGCTGCCATTGATGTGTTCCCTGTTGAACCGGTTTCCACCAAGGACGTGTTCGAGTCGCCGCTGCGCGGCATGGATCAGGTGATATTAACGCCGCATATCGGCGGCAGCACCATGGAGGCGCAGGAAAATATCGCTATCGAAGTCACCGGAAAGTTGCTGCGTTACAGCGATAACGGCTCTACTGTGTCTGCTGTAAATTTTCCACAAGTCAGCTTGCCCGACCACGAAAATGCCAGTCGTATCCTGCACATTCACCGCAATGAACCCGGCGTCCTGCAACGAATAAATCAGGTTTTCTCCGAGAAGCGGGTCAATATTGCCTCGCAATATCTGGATACCAGCGGCCAGGTAGGTTACGTGGTGATGGACCTGGAAACCGGCAATCCTACAGATTTGCTGCGCCACCTGCGCAAGGTACCGGGCACGATCAGGGCAAGAATTCTGCACTGACCAGCAAATGTGAAACCGGCAGATTCAACAGGGGCAGATCTGAAACCCGCAGATTTAAAAGCGCATAGCCAATCAATAAACAGCTGTCCTATACTGTGCAGGGCCTGATAAAAAGGGAGTATTCCATGCATACCCACAACAAATCTCCATTCCGGAGTTCGTACCTTGGTTTCAGCTTGTTTTTCGCACTGGCCTGTTCAGGGGCCAGTCCTGTTTATTCGCAGGATGAAGAAGAGGATACCGGCCCCAAACCGGAAAAACTGTTTGCCAGTAACGAAACTTTCAACATCTCTATCACGGGGCCCTGGAAGGACATTGTGCGCAAGCCCAAAGTGCAGGATCCTTACCCGGCCACAATGCAGTTCACAGACAGTCTGGGCCAGACACATACTCTTCCCCTCACCATTGAACGGCGCGGGATTACCCGGCAGGACGTTTGCAAGTATCCGCCAATCAAACTCCGCATGAACAAAGAGGATATGAAAGGCACAACCTTTCGTGGCCAGGATGAGCTGAAACTGGTAACTCATTGCGATAAAGGTGATCGCTGGGAGCAATATTACGTAAAGGAATTTTTGACTTACCGATTCTTCAACGAAATTACCGAAAAGAGCTTTCGGGCACGGCCGCTGTCGATAACTTACATCGAAAGCAGCAACAATGCGGCGGAAGAGCCACGCTTCGGCTTCCTCATCGAAGACATTGCTGATGTGGCCAAACGAAATGATCTGAGCAAGCTCGGCATTCCTGAAATCAAGAAGAACCAGCTGGACAGTATGCAGGCCAGCCAGGTGGCCTTATTTGAATACATGATCGCAAACGTAGACTTCGAAGTACTCAGCGGGCCACAGGATGACAAATGCTGCCACAACGCTCGTCTGATTGGTGATGAAAGCGGTAACAGTGTGGTTGCCCTGCCCTATGATTTTGACTCATCAGGCTTTGTGGATGCCCATTACGCGGTGCCGAATGATTTCCTTGGCATCCGGGCGGTGACACAAAGATTGTACCGTGGCTACTGTTCGCACAATGACACCATGGAAGCCGCACGGCAGCAATACATTGCAGAAGAGGCGGACATCATGGGCCTGATCAGTTCAGAAACCCGTCTCACTGAACGTAGCGCGAAAACCGCCACCAAGTTCCTAGGCGAGTTTTTCGAAACGATAAAAAGTGAAAAGGATTATCAGAAAAACGTCATTGGGAAATGCCGCAAGTAGGCACCTGAACAGCCGGTGTAGCCGGGGCCGCAAGGGCCCCGGCCTCATCATCAGCTGAATCTTCGCCATTTCCGATAGCTTCAAGTGCTCCGGGCAGCTGATTTACTTTTTCCAGCAGTATCTGTAAGTCCCCGTT
>JBGTHE010000600.1:0-3588 GCA_041746335.1 Lysobacterales bacterium
CTGAGGCCCTTTGCTGAACAGGAAGCAGATGGTATTCCCTTTCATTTGAAAGACTATCTGGAGCTGGTGGATTGGGCTGGCAGAGAAGTCCGATGTCACAAGCGTGGTTACATCCCGGCTCACGCACCGCCCATACTTGTCCGCTTGAAGATGGATGCCGCACCCGTGCTGGATTATCTGGCCAGAGACAGCATTCCGTCGTTAGGTGCGCTGGGCGCGGTGAGTATGCTCAAGGCATTTGCACAATCGGTGGGCAGGAAATTTGTGAAAGGTCACGCCTTCGGTAACAGATTATTTTCTGAACAAGCGTAAACCATCATCAGGAGGGTGAGCCTGCTTGACTCTCACGCAGTCTAAAACTGACCATAATCCTCCCCGTTCCCAACCCGAAACTCCAAAGACACTCAGATTCGGCGAAATAGCCCCGAACGAGCCAGCTTTTTGCTGGCTGCAATCTTCACCAGCTACATTCGAATCGATATCATCGGGAAAAGTCATGGGTGTCCGAATCGTTCCGTCCGAATCGTTCCGAATCGTTTTCTGTGGCTCAAATATGACGTGCGTCGTGCCATTGCGCCAGGGCGTTTTCAACTCATAGCGGATCTGGCCATTGCGGGTCAGCCTCTGGACGAAATTGCGACTTTTCTGGATTGATGTTCAGCAAGCGAGCGCAAGCTTGCTTTTGCCGGATGGCAACGTACACTACCAGCCATGAGCGAGCGCGTGGGCCATTCAGCGTGGGTACGCATCAGCCACTGGCTGGCGGCGTTCAGCGTGATCGCAATGATGGTTTCCGGTTACGCCATGTTGATGACCAACCCGAACCTGTACTGGGGCGAAGTCGGCAACCCGCTGGTTCCCGCATTCATCGAATTGCCAGTCAGCAAGAATTATCGACACGAGGGATGGAGTGAGCCGGTAGCCTTCTTCGAATCCGCCAACTCGCCCGTGTCATCGAACCGCGGCTTTGAGATTCTCAACCTGAATTCGTGGGGGCGCAGCCTTCATTTCCTGGCCGCTTGGGTGCTGGTCTTCACCGGCTGCTTCTACCTGCTGCTCGGAGTGGTGTCGGGTCATTTCCGGAACAAGCTCATCCCCGGTTTTAACGAGCTCTCTGCTGCGGCGATTCGGGATGACATTCGGCACCACGCACGGTTTCAGGTGAAAGCACCCGATAGCCGCGACGGCTACGGATTGCTGCAAAAACTCAGCTATTGCCTGGTCCTGTTCCTGCTGATTCCACTGCTTTTCCTGACCGGCCTGACCATGTCGCCCCTGATCACAGCGGCCTATCCGATACTGCTCGACATGTTCGGCGGTTACCAGTCCGCCCGCACCATCCATTTCTTTGCCTTTGTCGCGATCGCACTGTTCGTGCTGGCACACATCCTGATGGTTCTGCTGACGGGTGCGGGGCGGCAATTGAGAGGAATGACTTTGGGCACCAGAAAAGCGAAGACCAGCCATGATGGATAAAAAACTTCTCACGCGTCGACAAGCCCTGACTGCGGGACTCGCTGCTGCCTCAGCCCTAGTATTGCCGGGCTGCGCTGAAGACCTGCCGCCGACTTATGGCCACCTGCTCCGCATGGGCGACAACTTTACCTACCGTGCCCAGCGCCTGCTGCTTCCGTCCCACACCATGGCCAGGGAATATGCGCGCAGCGAGATTTCATCCATGCCTGCCATCGGCATGACAGACCCGGGTGATTCATCCAACCGTTTATTCGTGGAAGAATTCGGCAGCGAGTATGCCCGCTTGCGCCATGGCGGCTTCACCGATTGGCAACTCAGCATCGAGGGCAGCGTTGCCAGGCCGGGTGTCTATTCACTGGCGGACCTGCAGCGTTTGCCTCACAAAACGCAGATAACACGCCACACCTGTGAAGAAGGCTGGACGGCAATTGCAGAATGGAATGGAGCCCTGCTGAAAGATTTGCTGGAAGGTGCGGGCGTGCTACCTACCGCGCGGTATGTGAATTATTCGTCCTATGATGCCTGGGACGACAGCATTGATATGTGGGACGCACTTCATCCGCAAACCTTCCTGGCCTACGGCATGAATGGCCGTGAATTGCCGGTGCCGCATGGTGCGCCAGTCAGGCTGCGGGTGGCAACGCAAATGGGTTACAAAAGCATGAAGTTCCTGCGCCGGATTGTGGTGACGGATAATTTTGTCGACCCGGGCCGCACTGGCCTGATCCAGAACGGCTGGTCGTGGTCAGCGGGGATTTGAACTCAACGATTCGACGCCAGCGATGGGGAAACACTAGCCTGGCTGATTGCCTTGTTCCTGAAGAAGTTCACCAGCGCACCGGGTTCTGATGGTACTGCCAGGTTTTGGGCGGCCGTTCTGACCCGCCCAATTTGCGCCTGGACTTCGGGCGGCAACGATTCGACCGCCAGGGCCGTACCGTTTTCAACCACCATAACCGGTATTTCGACCGGAGAGATGACAGCAGCCCGCCTCGAGGACGGCTCTTGCGCGAGTGCCACGGTGACGAGGGTCAGAGCAAGCACTAGTCCGAATGTTGCAAACCTCAGCTGTTCTCGAGCCCGATGGACTCCGCGCATGCGTTCAGTCCCAACAAGCTCAGGTCGGGGGTCTGGGCGAACGAAAACGCCATCGTGAAACAGGCGGCGTGTGCGGCACCGAGAAGCTCTTCGGGGTTCGTGCCGCGGCGGTTGTCCCCGAAGCGGCTGGCAAATCCGTAGGGGTAGTCCATCAGCGCCCCGGACTGGGTGCTGATCTTGCCAACGCCATCCTTTCCGGCGCCATCCCAGAGAATGCTTGCAGCCTTTTCGGTCATGGCGAATCCTTTCGCTTGTGCTGACAGGGGCTCACTTCGTGCGTGGCCACTTGACCTGCTTGTCCGGCTGGCTCAGTTTTCCGGCGCGCAACAACTTCACGGCCTGAACCACCGACCGGGCCACATTGCGCGCCTCTTCCTGCACCGCCTTGTCCTTGTCGAGCGCGTCATGGCTGTTGTAGTAGGGCCCGTAGTAGCCGATGTAGCGGTCGAGCTTGGACGCTGCGCCGGCCTCGATCATCCCCATCCACTCCAGCCAATCGGTGAGGTTGCGCCTGTGCGCCTCCACGCCGGCCACGTCGCCGTGCACAACGACACCGTAGGCGCGACCGGCCACGTGCTTGGGGTAGTCCCAGCCCTGCTGCTCGATGGCCTTGGCCTCGGCCACGTGCTTGCCGTGGGTCGTCGTCGGATCAGGGTTGCCGCCATCGGCGCAGACCATGCGGTCGATCATCAGCTTCAGCGGGCTCGGCGACTGGTACCAGTAGGTTGGCGCCAGAATGATCACCGCATGGGCCGCCACCCATCGCTCGTAGATCTCGGCCATCCAGTCGTCGGCCTGGTTCAGCGCGTGGTTGGGGTAGCAACTACATGGCCAGTGGCACAAAGGCATGGCGCTGGACACGCACCCCTTGCACGGGTGGATATTTCGGCCGTACTCCGAAGTGACGAGGCTCAGGTCCAGCACATCCGCCTGCATGCCGGCGCGCTCGACGACGCGCTTAGCCAGCTCGGTCAGGCGCCAGGTCTTGGACACCTCGCCTGGGCAGGTGCCGTC
>JBGTHE010000601.1:0-3564 GCA_041746335.1 Lysobacterales bacterium
TCGACCTGGATCATCTCGGACAACTGGCCGAACTTTGTGGAGTTTTCCGGCGAAGAATTTGACGCTGATGCGATCTGCCGGGGTTACGACATGATCCTGCACATGCTCAGCCCTTATATCACCGTAGATTTCCGCGACGTCACCCGAACCTCGCATGAAACCATTCACGCGATGGTCGCCAGAGTGAAAGTCAAACAAACACCATAGGGACGAGATCGGCATTACGTTTGAATCTGCCGGGTTGGAGTATGCGAGTAAAAATCCACAAATTATTCGAAATTTTCCTGCAGGCCCAGGCGGCGCAGCCGCGGCTATCGATGGTTCATTCCCTGGCCGAGTCGCCTTGCCTGGGCGACTTCCTCAACGCACTCGACCCAAACCTGAGGCTGGACTGGTCAGGCCAGTCTTTCCAGGGATTGCCCTCGCTCCGGGAAAAGGTGGTTCAGCGATGGGGTTATGCGCCGGTGTGCGTTGCGGATGACGTGTTGATTACCGCGGGCACGGCGGAGGCCAATTTCCTGGCGATCAGCAATCTGCTGGGACCCGGTGACGAGATGATCGTGGACGTGCCGGGGTGGCCGCAGCCCATCGTTCTCGCTGAAGCAATCGGCGTCACGGTAAAAAAACTGCCGCGTCGTGAAGCCTCGGGATGGACATTCGATTTCGCCGAACTGGAGCAGTTGATCTCGCCCAAAACCAAACTCATCTTCATCTGTAATCCCAACAACCCGACCGGACAGGTATTGGATGAAGCAGGTTTGCTGCGTGTGGCAGAACTGGCGTACCGCGTTGGCGCTTATGTGCTGACCGATGAGGTTTACCGGGGGATGGAGTGGGACCATCGACCCACACCGCGCATCGCTACCCTGTACCCACGCGGAATCAGTACCGGTAGCGTGTCCAAAGTGCTGGGCTTGCAGGGCTTGAGAACAGGGTGGATGATCTGCCGCGACCGGCAACTGCTGTTCAACTCCATGGTATTGCGCGAAGACACCAGCGAAATCATGAATATCATGGGTGAGGCCATCGCCGATATTGCCCTTGAAGAACGGCGCTTTGCCGCTGCGGTCGAGAAGGCAAGACGCGATGCCGTAAAAAACCTGGACCTGATCGATGCGTTCATACAAGGCTGTTCAGAGCTCGAATGGACCCGGCCGCAGGCGGGTCTGATAGGTTTTTGCAGCCTGCACATGGATATCGAAGCGGCCGAGCTTGCACGCCAATTGATGACCCCACCCTACAGCACCTTCGTGATGCCCGGAAGCGCATATGGTTTCCCGCAACACCTGCGCGTGGGCGCGGGGGGCGGTGAGAGCGCGCAGGTTGCAAAGGCCCTGGCCGAGCTGGCTGATTTTTTTCACAACCGCTCTAAAGCAGAAAGGCACCCATGATAATGATCGATTTACGCTCCGATCCCTTCACCCTGCCTGATGCCGGAATGCGGCAGGCCATCTATACGGCGGACGTTGGTAATTCGGGCTATGGCGAAGACCCTGCGGTGAATCGGCTGGAAGCGGCAATGGCCGAATATTTTGGCGTTGATGCCGGTGTTTTCCTGCCATCGGCCACCATGGCCGGACAAATTGCCATCCGCGTGTGGAGCCGTCCTGGCGACCTCGTGCTGATCGAGGAATTCGGCCACAACTACTATTTTGAAACGGGCTCCATGGCGGCCATTGCCGGTGCGCAAGCGCGCTTGTTGCAAGGCGATAGGGGCATTATCCCGCCGCGGGCCGTGGAGAATGCGTGCCGTCAACTGGCCAACCAGCACGCCCATACTTCGCTGATCGTACTCGAGAATACCTCGAATTTCGGCGGCGGCACGATTTATCCACAGCAAACACTGGACGCGATATTTTCCATCGCAGCAAAACGAAGCCTGCCGGTTCACATCGACGGGGCGCGCATCTGGAATGCCATTGTCGCCAGCGGCTGCGATCCGCAACATCAAGTTCAGCCCGGCGGCTCCATGTCGGTCTGTTTTTCCAAAGGCCTGGGTGCGCCAATGGGCGCGGTACTGCTGGGGTCTGGCGAATTTATCAAGGAAGCGCGCCGCATCCAGACCATGCTGGGCGGCGTCATGCGTCAGGTCGGCTTCATGGCGGCGGCAGCGCTGTATGGCTTTCACCACAACCTGCAGCGCCTGGCGGAAGACCACGCCCATTGTCTGTCGATGGCGAAGCGCCTGGCAGGCCACCCGGAATTGGAGGTCAATCTGGCCAGCGTTCAAACCAATATCCTCTATTGCAAGGTCAAGGCCGGGCCTGAACGCGCGGCCGAGCTGGTAGAGCAACTGGCGGCACAGGGAATAGGTACTCTGGCTTTGGGCCCTTTGTTGCGCCTCGTCACCAGTCTGAATGTCTCCGCAAAGGACTGTGAACGTGCATGTGAGGCACTTCATCGTTTATTGAGGGTTTGAATGAAAAATCTGCCGATGTCCGCAAAAACCATTCCCGTATGGCGAGTCAATGCCTTTACCACCACGCCCTTCAGCGGAAATCCCGCCGGCGTGGTGCCCGATGCCGATGGCCTGCCAGATCAGCTCATGCTGGCCATCGCCGGCGAGCTGAATGATGTTTCTGAAACCGTATTTATTTGCCAGCCTGACACAGCGAATGCGGATATCAAGTTACGTTTTTTCACCACCACAACCGAGGTGGATTTGTGCGGTCACGCAACGATATCTGCGCTGTTTGTACTGGCCTGGCTCAATCGCATCAAGGAGAAAAACGCGGAAAAAATAATCCGCGCTGAAACCAGGGTGGGCGTGCTGGAATTGGGCATTCAGTTTGAGCATGGTAAGCCGGCCTGGGCTTCAATGGAGCAACTGGTCCCGCAAATCCATGACGCGCCGGGCGCCGCCCAAGTGGCCGGTATCCTCGGCTTGCCCGCCGCGGCCCTGTCCAATCAGCTGAAACCAGGCTGTGCCAGCAGCGGGTTATGGGCCTGTTTCGTACCGCTCCGGGATCTGGCCGCACTGCAACAGGTGCAAATAGACCGTACCCGCATCGGGCAGATATGGCCGGACAATCCAGAGTTCACCGGGGTTTATCCCTTCGTGCTGATCGATGAAAACACTACCCAGGGACGTTTTTTCTCGCCGCCGAAGTACGGCATTCTGGAAGACCCGGTCACCGGCACGGCTTGCGGCGCATTGGGCGCCTGGCTGATGGCGCAGGGGCTTCTACCACCCAACGGCGAGCTCCTGGCGCGCCAGGGTTTCGAGATGGGCCGGGGTGGCCAGGTCAAGGTACGCCGTAACACCAACGGCAAAATTCTGATACAGGGGCAGGCCGTGGCGGTGCTGCGGGGCGAGATCATAAGACCTTGAGCCAGAGCTAGTAATTACTAGTAATTAATAGCCGGACTACCTGCCGGGAAAAACACACCTACCAGGCGCATGCCAGCGTCGCTGGTGCATTCCAGAGAATGCAGCTGCCGTCTGGGCAGAAAAATGACATCGCCAGGTTGCACTTCAGCACGGACGCTTTCGGTCCACAAATAGCCCGATCCGGACAGTATAGTGATGGTTTCTTCATATAAATGGTGGTGCCCGGCAGCTCG
>JBGTHE010000602.1:0-9226 GCA_041746335.1 Lysobacterales bacterium
CAAACGGAACACCTGTTGTTCATGCACTGCGTGCCCGAAAAAATCGCGCCATGGTAGCAAATTTCAGCCAAAAGTGGGCCTTAAGGTGTTCAGCAATGGCTCATAGCCGTGACCTAGCGCTTCGACAAACCGCATTACAGATCAAAGCGGGACAACTTCTTCTGCAGTAGCGTGTTTTTGAGCCTGACGTATTTGGGTAGGCCCTGCCGATCATAAGGCGGATAATCTTCGCCCTGGATCAAAGGCTCGAGGTAACGGCGAGCGGCGGCTGTGATTCCAAAGCCGTCCTTGCTGATGTAACTCCTGGGCATCATTTTTTCGCGGTTGGCGATTTTGCTGAGCTGGGCCTCAGCGATTTTCCAGCGATAGGGCTTGTCCGACACCCGCTCGATCACCGGCATCACACCGCTTTTGCCCTGCAGCGCCATTCTCACCGCTGCTGCACCCACTGCATAAGCCTGATCCACGTCAGTTTTGGAAGCGATGTGCCGGGCTGAGCGCTGCAAATAATCGGACACCGCCCAATGATATTTGTAGCCCAGATTGCTCTTGACGATTTCAGCTAACACAGGGGCCACACCACCGAGCTGGGCATGACCAAAAGCATCGCGGGTACCGGCTTCGGCCAGGAAGCGGCCATCGGGGGCGAGCAGGCCTTCGGAAACCACGATGGAACAGTAACCGTAGTTTTCCACCGAGTGCTTCACCTTGGCCAGAAACGCTTTCTCATCAAAAACCACTTCCGGAAACAGAATGATCTGCGGCGGATCCCCGTCTGCGCGTTGCGCCAGGCCTCCAGCGGCAGCGATCCAGCCTGCATGCCGCCCCATGACTTCCAGGATGAATACTTTCGTTGAACTGGAAGCCATGGAAGCCACGTCCAGGCTGGCTTCCATAATGGACACGGCCACGTACTTCGCTACAGAGCCGAACCCCGGACAACAATCCGTGATGGGCAGATCATTGTCGATGGTTTTGGGTACCCCGATGCATTGCACCGGAAAACCGAGCTTGGCTCCGATCTGCGAAACCTTGTAAGCGGTGTCGGCAGAATCACCGCCGCCGTTATAAAAGAAGTAACCCACATTGTGCGCCTTGAGCACTTCTATCAAGCGTTCGTACTCACGACGACTTTCTTCAATGCTTTTCAGCTTGAAGCGGCAGGAACCAAAAGCACCCCCAGGCGTGTGCCGCAGCGCCGCGATATCGGCCTTGCTTTCCTTTGAAGTATCGATCAGCTCTTCCCGCAGTATGCCGATAATGCCATCCTTGCCGGCCAGCACCTTGCCAATCTTGTCGCGATTCTGCCGGGCTGTTTCAATCACCCCGCAAGCGGTGGCATTGATGACCGGTGTAACGCCGCCCGACTGGGCGTAAAGGATATTTTTTTTCATGGCTGATGAGGCTTCCTGATAGTGTTTATTGTTGGGCTTTTTTATGGGCTTCCTGATAAGGCCTGCTGAATTGACTTGAATGGGGCTAGCGGTTAGCTTTAGCGGCTTATTCTAAAGGACGGGAAGCGTCTTATGCGAATCGTGTTATTAGGCGCACCGGGCTCGGGCAAAGGCACTCAGGCGGCTCTGATGGTCAAGGCCCTGGGCTTGCCACACATATCTACCGGCGTGTTATTACGCGCCGCTGTGACGGCCGGTTCACCACTGGGGCGGGCCGCCAAGGCAGTCATGGATCGCGGAGATCTGATCTCCGATGACATCATGCTGGGATTAATAGAAGAACGTTTGACACAAAGCGACGTGACAATCGGATTCATACTCGATGGTTATCCGCGCAACCTGTCCCAAGCCGAAGCGTTGGACGCCTTGCTGCAAAGACTGAATCAACCCGTAGAACAAGCATTGCAGATCGACGTAGATCAGGAGGAAGTTGTTCAGCGCATTGCCGGACGCGCCGCCGCTGAAGGCCGCAGCGATGACAGTGAAGAAGTGGTGCGCAATCGCATGCGGGTATACACCGAGCAGACTGCACCGGTGGCGGACTATTATGCGAAGCAGGGCTTGTTGACGCGCATTCTTGGCCAGGGTTCGATTGAAGACGTATTCCAGCGCATCATGGCCGTGTTGCATGCCGATCTCTATTCCGATTCGGATTCCTTTTCCACCTCAGGGAGCAACTGATTATCGGTCAGCGGCCCAGGCAACGTTGCTGGTCGTGGGACCCGTTGCGTTTCAGGGTGCTCACATGATCCGGTTGTTGCAGCAGTTGTTGCGGGTGATTGCCCTGCGCAGTGGTCCGGAGGATTTGCCGGCTGGGTGGAACACCGCTGCATTGATGGTGTTGGTCTATGTGGCCCTGGGCATGCTGGCAGACAGCATGTTGTCGCTCGGCACCAGCAGTTTGCGCAGTTTGATGTCCATCGCATTGCAGATTTTGGCGATCAGCCTGCTGCTGCGCCTCAGCAGCCACCTTGAGCGTCTGCCGCAAACCATTACCGCTGCGGCCGGAACGGGTTGCCTGTTTGGTCTGATGTCAATCGTATTACTGGCGCAGTCCGCAGGCGACAGCCTGCCCCAGGGCATCGCCATTTTATGGCTGGTGTTATTTATCTGGAGTCTGGTGGTGGACGCGCATATTTACCGTTCAGCGCTGTCCACTACAATGAGTGTGGGTGTGCTGATTGCCGTGATGCTGTTTGCACTGAATTTCATGGTCATCGATGCGCTGTTTCCTGCAGCGCAAGAACTTTGAGTCACAATTAACCGCGGGTTAACTATGCATATTCATATCCTCGGAGCTTGTGGAACCTTTATGGGTGGCGTGGCCTTGCTGGCCAAGCGCGCGGGACATCGGGTTTCGGGCTCCGATCAACATCCTTATCCGCCCATGAGTACCCAGCTCGAAGCCGAAGGCATTGAGCTGTTTGAAGGTTACGCCGCGGAACACCTGCAGCCGCATCCCGATCTGGTGGTCATAGGTAATGCCCTGAGCCGAGGCAATCCGGCGATCGAGTACGTGCTCAACAGCGGCATACCCTACACTTCCGGTCCGCGTTGGCTGGGTGAAAACTACCTGCGCGGCAAAACGGTCATTGCTGTGGCCGGCACACACGGCAAAACCACCACTTCCAGTATGGTGGCCTTCATACTGGAGCAGGCGGGTCTGAACCCGGGTTTTCTCATCGGTGGCGTGCCCAATGATTTCGGTCACTCGGCGCGCGATGGCGCCCGCATTTTTGTGGTTGAGGCGGACGAATACGACACCGCTTTTTTCGACAAACGCGCCAAGTTCGTGCATTACCGCCCGGACATCGCCATCCTCAATAACCTGGAACACGATCACGCCGACATCTACCCGGACCTGGCTTCCATCCAGACCCAGTTTCACCACCTGGTCCGCACCATTCCTGGCAAAGGCACCATCGTCAGCAATGCGGCGGACAACGAGCTCGAAGCGGTCCTGGATCGAGGTTGCTGGAGCCAATTGCAGCGGTTTGCGGTGAACGACATTGAGGCAGAGTGGCAAGTTGAATTGATCAAGCCCGGCGGTAACGAATTGAGCTTCAAACGCGCGGGCCAGCCCATTGGCCAACTGCACTGGAGCATGCAGGGCCGCCACAATGCCATGAATGCCTGCGCCGCCATTGCCGCCTCCGTGGCTGCGGGCGTGGATGCCACGGCTGCCATCACCTACTTGTCCGGGTTCCGCGGCGTGAAGCGGCGCATGGAGCTCGTTGCCGAAATTGGTGGTGTTCATATTTATGATGATTTCGCCCATCACCCCACAGCCATTCGGCTGACCCTCGAAGGCTTGCGCCGCAATATTGGCAACGCGCGCCTGCTGGTGGCGCTGGAGCCACGCAGCAACACCATGCGTGCTGGCATTCATATCGAAGAGCTGGGCCCCGCCCTGATCGCCGCCGACCGGGTCTGGCTGAAGGCCGGTGAAGGCATCAACTGGGACCCGCAGGAAGCGCTGGCACCGCTCGAAGGCCGTGGCCGGGTGGTCACCAAAACCGAGGACTTGCTTCAGCACATGGTGGACGCAGTGAAGCCGGGCGATCATGTGGTTTTCATGAGCAACGGGGGTTTCGATGCTGCCACTCAGCGCTTTTGCCAGCAGTTAGGCGCCAATGGTCTGTAACTGCCGGGTCGACACTGCCCGTCCTGGTTTTCTGCTTTTGGGCCACTGCTATTGCTGATTGAAATTCCATTATTTCCGTTGCGCACGGTGCTGTTTCCGGAGGGCTACCTGACCTTGCGCATTTTTGAACAGCGCTACCTGCAAATGGTGCGTGATTGCGCCAGCAATGAGTTGGATTTTGGCGTGTGCCTGATCATGGAAGGCGAAGAAGCCTTTGCACCGGCGCGACCGGCTAGAATCGGTACCCTGGCCGAGATTGTGGACTGGTACACACTCGACAACGGCCTGCTGGGAGTTTCGGCCATCGGGGCTGATCGTTTCCGGGTGGAGCGCACCGAACAGCAGGGGAACGGGCTGATGATCGGTCAGGTCGAGTTGTTGGCCGAACCCCCGCACCAGCCGGTACCTGCCACTCACTCGGTGCTTAGCCAGGTTCTGGCCCGCTTTATGGAAAAAGTGGGGGATCAGTACCCCGGTCATAGTGCTGAAAGACTGGATGACGCCAGCTGGGTGGGCTATCGGCTGGCTGAACTGCTCCCTCTGGCAACTAATGAGAAACAGCAGTTACTGGAACTGAACGATCCCATCCAACGGTTGCAGGCCCTGCTGCAGATCCTGCCACGTTTTCAATCGGACTAATCCATTCATCTAAAAGATTCCTGGATGGCCCAGGCCAGCTTCTCGACCGGCTCCCGGTCTCACCTTCTTTCCAGAATCCTCGCTTTGCGAGATTCTGGAAAGACGGTAAATAGGTGACGATGGGGCAGTCTGTTCAGCGCAGTAATAGCATTTGCTCTGAGGCCTGGCGGTGTTCGAACCGCTGAAGCGCAGCCTTCAATTCGCCCATCTGCTCTGCCGCGAAGGGTTGCGAACGCCAATAACTGAATGCGCCAAAGCGCTGAACCAGTTGCTCTTCAGAAAATTGTGCGACGTACAGCACCCGCTCGCCGGGCTGCAAGCGCACGCCGGAATCCCACAAACGTAAGGTCACCAATGGGCCGCCGTCAGGCATCTGCCGATACAGCAACAAAGCTTCGGATCGACCCTCATAGGCACGCCCGAGAAAAGGCAGCGATGCCTGGTCAGGCTCGGGGTTCAAAGCCTGTATGATCCACAGCCAGTCGCTGGGCGATTCACGCTCCCATCCCGTTTTCTGCAGGGCTTCGGCAATCGCGTCAGGGTCTGCAACCAGCTGGAGATTAAAACGCCGCGATTGCGTGGACAGCGAACCGGTTCGTTCCCGGGGTAGTTCCCGCCAGGCATCGTCCCACCAGTCCCGCTCGCTCATATGCTGGCTGGGTATCAGCGATTGCAGTGCTTCCACTTCTTTGGCAGTGTGTTCGTTTGCCTGCCAGAGGAACAGAAGCGTGGCGGAACCATAAAAAATCAGCCCGGCCAGGGCCCCCGAGAAATTCTGTGTGGCTCGCTGACGATAGGCCATCCCCACCACCAGCGTCCAGGCCAGTCCAAGCAACACGCCCATCAAGGCACCACTGAGCCATTCCAGGCCCAGGTACAAGCGCGCCAGCAGTAACAGGGTCAGCACCAAACCGGCCGTCAGATAGGGCCACTGCCGGTGTTTGCGACGCGCTTCACCCGCAATCATCACGGCAAAGAACGAAAACACCACCGTTGTGAGGCCCATGGCCGAGCTGGGGCCCCTCAAGGATTCGACAGAAACCTCCATCACCTGAGGCGTGGCCCGTAAGCCCCAGGCCAATACCATCTGAATCAACCAGCCGCCACCGATGGCAACCAGCCAATGGTTCGCTGCCACCGTTCGATTGGCACCGTAAAGCCATAAAAGAACTGCGGCACCGGAAAACAAAGTGACCTGCCAGCGCGACAATTGCGAAACTGCCACGAAAAAAGGATCTGCCAACTGATTGCGCAAAGACAATGCCAGCTCCTGCGCCGACTGATCCAGCGCCTGTGGTTGCGCTGCGAAAGGCGAGAGGAACAGCAACAGGATCAGGCCCCAGAACACAAACACCAATACCAGCCCAATCGCTGTGACCGACAAGACTTCAGGGCGGGCCGGGTCCAGCAGCGGCGCGGCGATGCGGCCCAAAACCGGATGTCGGCGGGTCCAGCGAATGCCATGGCGCATCCAGCGGGCAGAGCGGCTGGCCAGTGGTTCGTACAGGGCCCGCAACAGCCACCAGATCAGCCAAAGAGTAAACAGGGCAATCACCAGCACCATCGCCAGTCTTCCGGTGTATTCCGAAGCCACTTCCAGCGAAGCACCGAACACCATTCCCGGAATCAAAAATGTCGGCGCCCAGGCAATGCAGGCCGCCAGGTCTACCGCGATGAATTGCGAGGGTGGCATGCGCATGATGCCCACTACCGCCGGGATGATGGGCCGCAGTGGCCCGATAAACCGACCGGCCACGACGCTTTTCACACCATGCACTTCGAAAAAGCGGATGCCCCTCTCCATCATTCCGGGATAACGCGAAAACGGCCAGACTTCCAGCAGGTGTTCGCGATTGCGATAGCCGAGTGCAAAACTCAGGGTGTCACCGATAAAAGCGCCGCTGGAAGCGGCCAGCCAGACCGGCAGCAAATCAACCACGCCCAGCCCGATGAGCGTGCCCACACCAAACAGGATCATGATGCCGGGTAAGAGAATGCCTACCAGCACCAGTGATTCAACCATGGCCACCAGGAACACCATCGACACGCCCCAGCCGGGGTTGGCATTCACCCAGCTCAGCAATTCCTGTGTCCAGCTTGCAGATTCCATTAAGGTGTCACTTGATTTTTCTGGCCCGGAAACGGCCGGGGACGGTTATCATAATAAAAGCTCTGCAGGAATCATCGTAACCACTGATTTGTCAGAGCTTAAAAAAGGACAGAATCAACGGGCTGGCGCCTTAAGGGGGCCGGTCTATCAATTGGGGGACTGCCAGAATGTCTACAGGTTCAAAAACGCTCAGCGGTAAAACACTGTTCATCACTGGCGCTTCGCGTGGAATCGGCAAAGCCATCGCCCTGCGCGCAGCCCGGGATGGCGCCAACATAATTGTCGCCTCCAAAACGGACAAACCCCATCCCAAACTCGAGGGGACCATCCACACAGCCGTTGCAGAAATCGAGGCAGCCGGAGGCCGGGGCCTGGCGGTGCGCGTGGACGTACGTGATGATGAGGAGGTGGATGCGGGGGTAGCACGGGCTGTAGCCGAGTTCGGTGGTATCGACATCCTGGTCAACAATGCCAGCGCGATTTTGCTGAAGAACACTCAGGAACTGCCCATGCGCCGCTTCGATCTGATGTTTGAAGCCAATGTACGCGGCAGTTACACCACTGTTCGTGCCTGCATTCCGCATCTGCTGAAAGCGGCCAATCCCCACGTGCTAAACCTCTCACCGCCGCTGAACCTCAATCCCGACTGGTTCGCGCCCCATGTCGCCTACACCATGTCCAAGTACGGCATGAGCATGTGTGTGCTGGGCATGGCTGAAGAATTCCGCAAAGCCGGAGTGGCCTTCAACACACTGTGGCCCCGGACGGTCATCGCCACGGCCGCCCTGAATCAGCTGGCCGGATCGGTAGCGGCCGAAAATTGCCGCACACCCGAAATCATGGCCGATGCTGCTCACGTGATCCTGACCCGCAACAGCCGCGAATGCACCGGCAATTTTTTTCTCGACGAGAACGTGCTGCGCTCAACGGGCATGAAGAATTTCGACAAGTACAGTGTGGTTCCGGGCAAACCGTTAATGAAGGACCTGTTTCTGGACTAGTCGCCTGGTCTGGGCCGTCGAGTTGACGGCCTTCGCGATTTGACTAAATTTGGGGTCAGAGTAAAAACCCTTCAAAATTAGGGAATCATCTCAGCAGTGGGAGGGTTTTTACTCTGGACTAACCCGGGTTTATCGGACATCAAACAAAGGGGACAATACCCTGAGGAGATGTCTGTTGAAACGCAAACAATATACCAAGGAATTCAAACTTGAAGCGTGTCGCTTATTAGAACAAGGACACAAATCCGGGGCGTTGCTGGCGCGCGAGCTGGGTGTTCGCCGCAACCAGTTGTACAAGTGGCGACACGAGCTTCAGCAACGTGGGGTGGAGGATGCTTTTAAGGGTCCGGGACGTAACGCGGCTGCTAAAAATGTGTCCGAATTAGCCGCCTTGCGAAAACGCATTGCCCGACTGGAGGAGGAAAACGCCATCTTAAAAAAGGCCGAAGCGTACTTCTCCGGCCGACGCCGGTGAGGTACGCCTTTATCGATGATCAGCGGCGCTATCACGCTTTATCGGCCCTGTGTCGGCTACTGCGTGTGAGCCGTTCCGGCTATTACAGCTGGTTGCATAAAGCACCCACTACCCGGGTCCAGGCGGACCAAGCGTTGCTGCTGGAGATCCAACGGGTGCACCAAGAGCACCGAGGCCACAGCGGTGCCTTGAAGACCTGGCGTGTGTTGCAGCGTGAAGGGATTACTGGTGCCAAGCATCGGGTCGCAAGGCTGCGTCAACTGCACGATATCGTGGCCAGGCGCCGCCAGCGTTATCTGGCGACCCGTCGGTCCAAATATCACCTGTGGCAAGCACCCAACCTGTTGCAACGTCACTTTACCGTTGATGCACCCAATCGCGTGTGGGTGGCCGATGTCACGCACGTGGCCACCCGTGAAGGCTGGTTGTTCCTGGCCGTGCAGCTTGATCTTTACTCGAGACAAGTGGTGGGCTGGGCGATGCATCATCACAACAACACCGAGTTGTTGCTCGAGGCTTTGGACATGGCGTTGGCCCGGCGCGGCGAACACCCCGGCCTGATCCACCACTCTGATCAAGGCCGACCGTATGCTGCCACCGACTATCGGCGCCGAATGGCTGCGGCAAAAATACGACCCAGCATGTCTCGTCGCGGTAACTGTTGGGATAATGCAGTGGCAGAAAGCTTCTTTGCCACTTTGGAGTTCGAACTCATTGAGCAACAGGTGTTCGCTTCTCGAAATGCCGCAAAATCTGCCATCTTCGAGTTCATTGAAGTGTTCTACAATCGCCAACGTGCGCATCAAACACTGGAATACAAAACACCACTTCAAGTGGAACAGCAATATGCAATGGTGGCTTAATTAATGTGTCCGATAAACCGGGTTAGCTCACTCTGACCCC
>JBGTHE010000603.1:0-6123 GCA_041746335.1 Lysobacterales bacterium
GACATGTTCGACCCGAGGCCACAGAACTTCAACATGGACAAAATGCGGGATCCGGAAGTCTACGCGAAGTTCGAGAAGGCTTACTGGACCTTGCCTGTGATCGACATGCTCGAAGGCATGGACGCACCACCCAATGACTGGCGGCTGATGACTGACCTGGCACTGGATGATCCGTGGTGGGACGAGCGCGGCTACATGACCGATAACGTGAAAGTGGATGTTCCCGCACTGCACATCAATTCGTGGCGCGACTACGGTGTGATGGAAACTTTTATTCACTTCAACCATTTTCAGGAAAAGGCGTTGTCGCGTGAAGCGCGCGAGAATCAGTACGTGATCATTGCACCCAACGGCCATTGCCAGTCCGAGACCGTATCCGAAAACACAATGATCGGGGATCTGAACGTGGGTGATGCGCGCTTCGACTACTGGGGCACTTACCTGCGCTGGTATGACAGATGGCTGAACGGAAACAAGAACGCGCTCGAAGGTATGCCACGGGTGCAGTACTACAACGTGGGCGCAAATGAATGGCGCAGTGCGGATGCCTGGCCGATCCCTGGGACGGAGTATCGAGAGTTCTTTCTCGACAGTTCTGAGGGTGCCAACTCCCGGCATGGCGATGGGCGATTGGAGGCAGTTGTGCCCTCCGATGGCGCACCTTCAGACGCTTATGTTTACGACCCTGCAACGCCCAACATTTCCTATTCGGCTTTGACTGACCGTGATGAGCTGGTTCGCTATGGGGCGTTTGACCGGCGCGAGCCGCAAACCCGTAACGACGTGTTGGTGTACACCACTGAATCACTCACCGAAGCGGTTGATGTGACGGGGCCGATGAAGGTTGTGCTGTACGTTTCCTCATCGGCGAAAGACACAGACTTCGACGTGACCCTCAGCGACGTGTTTCCCGATGGGCGCGCCATAGGCGTGTACCAGGGAGTGCTTCGCGCGCGCTACCGGGAAGGCTTCGACAAACAGGTGTTCATGGAGTCCGGCGAGGTCTACGAGATCGAGATCGATCTGAGCGTCACATCCAACACCTTCCTGCCGGGACACAGCATCCGCCTGGAGATCGCCAGCAGTAATTTCCCCGACCACGACCGCAACATGAATACCGGTGGTGACAATGTGCACGAAACCGAATTTGTGCAAGCGGTTAATACCATCCACCACACGGCGGACTATCCGTCCCGACTGATACTTCCCATCGTGCCGCACGATAATTCCGGCGAGCGGGATTGATCGACGGAGGCCGTTGAATTGAATCGCACAAGCAGAACCCTGGCCGCTTGCCTTCTGCTGCCGCTATTGCTGGCTGCCTGCGGGCCGCGATCCGGGGAATCACCTGAGCAACCCACTGAAGAGCTGACCGAGCAGTCGTCGGAACAACCGGCGACAACACAGGTCCCCTCCGATGACACCACGGGCGACGACCCCTACCTCTGGCTGGAACAAATCGAGGGTGAGCGCGTTGACTCGTGGGTCGATGCCGAGAATGCAAAGACCCTGACACGCCTGTCCAGCGATCCCCGTTTTGAGGAACTCAAGTCACAGTTCCGAACCGTCTTCGATGCTGAGAACCGTCTGCCAGCGATGATGGACCTGCGGCAATACCGCGGCCAGATCTATCGCCTGCAGACGGCCCCTGATCGACCGCGCGGCCGACTGGTCCGGACTTCACTGAGCAGCTTCGCTTCTGAGGCCCCGGAGTGGGAGGTATTGATTGACGTTGACGCCATTGCTGCCGGGGACGGCCGCAACTGGTATTTGCCCATGCACCAGCTCATTTTCTCGCCTTCCGCTGATCGCGTTCTCGTGCCGCTCTCCGATGGCGGTTCAGACGCCATCGCATTACGGGAATATGACCTGGTGGCCGGCCAGTTTTTCCAGGATGGGTTTGAAACACCCGTACGCCGTCACATGGCCGTCTGGGAAGATGAAGACACCTTGCTGGTCGCCACGCCCCTGAGTGAGGAAGAACAAACAACCTCGGCCTATGCGCGCCACGTGCGGCGCTGGTCACGTGGGACGACATTGGAAAGCGCGCCCATCATTTTCTCCGTCGAGCGTGAAGACATGCTGGCCGCGCCGGTACTTTTTGAATCGGCAAGCATGCGTCAGCCACTGCTGATGGGTGCGAGGAGTTTCGCGGAAGTTCGCGCATTTACCTGGAACGAAGCGGAAGAACTGTTGGAGCTGAAGATCCCCGTTGCTCTGATGGACGCCTTCAGTGGACTGGCGGGCATGGGCACGCAGGTGACCCTCCTGCTGCAGAATGACTGGAACGTCAGCGGGGAGACTTTCCCATCGGGCGCCCGGGTTGCTGTCGACCTCGCGCGTGTGATTCAACAGGGCGGCCAGCCAGACGGGGCAGTCAGCCTGGTTTACATGCCGAAAGAAAACGAGTCATTGGCGGGCTTGTTCGGTTCTTTCACAGCTGCCGGCGATGCGATCTACCTGAATGTGATCGAGGACGTGAAATCCCGTATCCGGCGCGTGGCCCCGGCAGCGGATGGCAGCTGGAAGGTGACGGGATTGCCGCTGCCCGGAGATGGCGCTGCAAGTTTGCCCCTGTTTGCAGATCCATACACCGAATCTTTCCTGCTGCGCTACGAGAGTTTCCTCACCCCGCCTGCACTATATCGCGTGGATGAGGGGCAGACGTTGCAGCTGCTGAGCCAGGAGCAGTCCGACATCGACTTGTCGAGCTATGTCACTGAGCAGTTTTTTGCAAAGGCCAGCGACGGCGCTTCGATCCCATACTTCATCACTCGCGCGATCGACCGGAAGCCGGATGCGAAGGCACCGGTCCTGATGTACGCCTATGGTGGTTTCGGCATACCGATGATCCAGAATTACGAGCTCTTTTACATCGGCCCGACACACCGCATCTGGCTGGAGCAAGGCGGCGTATTTGTACTTGCCAATCCGCGTGGCGGTGGTGAGTACGGTCCCCGCTGGCACCAGGCAGCCAAGCGCACAACACGACAGACCGTTTACGACGATATTTACGCGGTAGCTGAGGACATCATCGAACGCGGCTTTTCCGCACCAGGCCGCTTCGGATTTATCGGCGGTTCCAATGGAGGCTTGACGGCCGGGGTGGTCGCCACCCAGCGTCCTGATCTTTTCGGAGCAGTCATCTCTCTGACCCCTTTGCTGGATATGGAGCGTTACCACCTGCTGTTGTCGGGGGCGAGCTGGATGGATGAATATGGCAACCCCGACGATCCTGTCGAAGGCCCGGCATTACTGGCGTACTCGCCGTACCACAACCTGAAGCCCGACGTGAGCTATCCGGAGATCTTGTTGCTGACATCCACGCGCGATGACCGGGTTCATCCAGGTCATGCCCGCAAGATGGGGAATAAAATGCGGGATATGGGGCACGAGGTCATGTTCTACGAGGCCCGCGAGGGCGGGCACGCGATGGCGGTCAACAATGAGGGGCGCGCGTTCAACGCGGCAATGCAGGCCGTGTATCTGATGCAGAAACTGATGGAGTGAATCCTTACCGTTCTGCGTCCTTCAAGTCTCATGCCCACGGAATGCCCGCCGCGCTTATTCTGGCAATTTTTATCCTCATCGCCACTCCAGCGCGGGCCGATATGCTGGCCATTACCGGTGGTACAGTCATTGATGGCACCGGAAACGCAACTTTAAGCGGCGGCACAATACTGATCAGAGATAGCCGGGTTGTCGAGGTTGGTCCCGGCGAAAAAGTTAATGTCCCCCGGGAAGCGGAGCGAATCGATGCTCGGGGTAAGTACGTGATTCCTGGCTTGATGGATGCCAACGTTCACCTCGGACTGTCTCACAACATCAACCTCGAAGTCGTCATCCGATATGAGGACCGCTTCGATGAAATTGTCCTGGAAGCGGCGCAACTTGCGCTGAAGGGCGGCGTAACCACCGTGTTCGATACCTGGGGGCCATTAGAACCCATCAAGAAGGTCCGTGAGGCCATCAATGCCGGAGAGACTACAGGCAGTCGCATTTTTGTTGGTGGCAATATCATTGGAGTCGACGGGCTCTTCAAAGGATTTTTCCCTGCATCCGCAGCAGAAAATGTAACCCAGCCAACCCGTGACTGGATCGATAACACCTGGAAGCAGGGCGTAGGCGCGGAGCTGCAGACCTTGTCTCCCGACGAACTGCGTTCTGCCATCCGGGAATACATCGATAAAGATGTGGATTTCATAAAGTATCTCGCCAACGAAGGCAGTACGCTCTTCTTTCCTCCCGACATTCAGAAGGCGATCGTTGAAGTGGGCCACCAGGCCGGGCTGAGCGTTCAAGCACACATCACAACAGCGGAAGCGCTCCTCATTGCTGTCGAAGCTGGGCTGGACATCGCAACGCACGGTGACATGACCATTCCACCGGAAGTATTTTCAGACGAGACGATCCAGAAGCTGGTGGACGCGAAGGTTGCCGTCTCCTTGCTCCCCTTCACGGAGCGCCGGTTGGAAGCCATGGAAAAATACCGGGTTGAGCCTTTCGACTGGGTGCCGATCTACCGGGCCGCGGTGATGAACCGCCGGAACATGATCAGCGCGGGAGTAACCATCCTGCTTTCAACGGACGCGTACATCAAGAACCCGGTGATGTTGCCGGAGAAACTGGTCTCGCCAGAGGCAGATCGTGTCGATAGCGATAGGGAGATCGGGGAGGCACATTTCAATGCCTTGGTCGCACTGGAAGAAGACGGGATGGTTCCGATGGAGATCTTGAAGGCAGCCACCAGCAATATAGCCAGGGCATACCGGGTTGATGCTGATCTGGGCACTATTGAAGCCGGCAAGATTGCCGATGTACTGGTACTGGACAGCAACCCGCTGGAAAGCGCTCACAACTACAGATCCATCAGTACGTTGATTCAGGCCGGAAGGGTTATCGACAGGAATGCCCTGCCAGTGGTGCGGCTCCTGAGTACCGAAAACAGTGATTGAGGCCTGAATCGCTAACGTTCTACCCGAAAAGTCCACCAGCTGAATCCATACTGCCCTTCATGGGCGTCTTGTATCGGTGATGCGACGCCAATGTCGCCATTTCGCAGCCAGATCGCGGGAATATATTCCCCAGCCGTGTCCGGCGTCCGCACATCCTTGGTGTCCTGCCATGTCAGCGGCGTGAAGGGCTCTGCAATGCGGATCCGCAACTCCGATCCCTGTGGCTGAATCGCGGCGACACGCGCCGACAAAGCCTGGTCATGAGTGACGAACCACGTTGCTGCCAGGTCGCCAGCCTCATTGCTCGTCAGGTAGGGGTAAAAGGCTGTGCCTTCTTCACTTGCGATCACCTGCTTCTGCCAACTGGCCCCGAAATCCTGCGACCACCCCAGCCACATCGTCTCTCCTTCGCTCCAGAGATGATACAGCTTGCCGTCCGCGCCCCAGGCTAGTGGCTCTACCCAGCGAAACATCCCTTCTTCGCCCGGTAACACCCATTTGACTTCTCCAGGAGGGGTATGGTGTTGCCAGCTTTGTCCGCCATCCTGGCTGATGGCGATCAAATCCACACCTTCGTGTAAAATTTGCCCGGAAGCAGAAACCGAACCGATCCGCACTGCTACCTGATTTTCGGCTCCGACCGCGAGATGGCTCGATCCGCCCTGGTCATGAATTCGCGCCCGCTCCTGCCAGGACTTGCCCGAATCGGTGCTGACGAAATGCCGCACACCTTTGCCATCATTCCAGACGGCATGAGCAACGTTGTCGGGCGAAACAGCTACCCAGGGGCGATCGTCCAGATCGTTGCGGGAAAGAAACTGCCAGCTCCAGGTCGCACCAACATCGTGGCTGACGCCCATAGTGACGTGCGTGCCGCGCTTGGTTGAACGGTTGAAGCCCATGGTCATGAAGTAAATCGTGCCGTCCGGGCCAACGGTGAGATCTACATCGGAGTTGCCCTGGGCACCGTCTTCAGAACTGCCCACATCAACGGCTTGCCAGGTTTTGCCCTGGTCATCGCTGCGCCAGAGCAAGGGTGGCGCCGTCCAATCAGTGCCGGTGACCTGCGAAGCGAAACCCGAAAGGAATAGCGCACCGGACGGATGTTCCACCACCATGGGCTCGCGGGCCAGTGACCCGATGTGGTCGACGCGCTCGATCAGCTGCA
>JBGTHE010000604.1:0-2167 GCA_041746335.1 Lysobacterales bacterium
CAGGAGTTCAGCGGTTCGATTGGCATGCCCATTTCTTCCACTGAATGCGGCATCATGAACGATGAAGGCGAGTTCCTGCCCACGGGCGAGAATGGCGAGTTGGTAGTCAGAGGGCCACAGGTCATGAAAGGCTACTGGCAACGCCCCGAGGAGACTGCCAAGGTATTGGATGACGATGGCTGGTTGCGCACCGGTGATATCGCGGTGATGGATGAGCGAGGCTACTTCAAAATCGTCGATCGCAAGAAAGACATGATCCTGGTATCAGGCTTCAATGTGTTTCCCAATGAAATAGAAGACGTCATCGCCATGCACCCCAAGGTTCAGGAGGTCGCTGCTATTGGACTGCCGGATGAAAAATCAGGCGAATCCGTCAAGATTTACGTGGTGCGAAAAGACCTTTCACTATCCATCGAAGAAGTGAAAGAGTTCGCTGCAGAACAGTTAACCGGATACAAACGACCGCGGCATATCGAGTTCCGGGACGAGCTGCCTAAAAGCAACGTGGGCAAGATTTTACGCCGCGAATTGCGCGCAGAGGCGTTGAAAGCCCTGGGGCAGTCTGGCGAAGTACAACACTAGGGAAGCTCTGAATGGTTCATCCCTGAACCATCAGAGCACGCCAAACAAAAATTGTGATTTTTGTTTGGCTTCATTTCCAATGATTTTCAATCATCGAAAATGGCGGCACACGGCCCAGGCCGGCTTCTCGGCCGGTTCCCGGCCTCACCTTCTCCTTATGCCGCGGAAACTCTGAATAGATCAGAATTTCCCTAGCTCTTATTTCAGACTGGATCACGGCGGCGGCGCAAAGTCATGCCGTGCACGATTTTGTCGTTGCCGTATCGCAGATTGATGGTATCCAGAACCCGATCCAGCTTCTGCTGCGCGGGTAGATCAGCCTGATCGCCGGAATCCACGGCAGCATCATCCGCAAAGCGATGCTCCAGACCCGTAGCTCCCATACCTAACAATCGCACTGGTGTTTTCGGCTGCTGCTGACGCCATGCCTGGAACAGGGCGCGAGCGAGGCGATACAGGGTCATGGTGCTGTTCGAGCCTGCCGGCATACTGCGGCTACGGGTCACCGTGTGAAATGCCGGATCCCGGATTTTCACGGTCACCGTTGAGGCCAGCAGATGACGACTACGCAGTCGTTGAGCTACCGCTTCTACCAGGTGTTGCAGTTAAGCCAACAAATCATCTGTGTCGGTCAGGTTCTGATAAAAGGTGACTTCATGGCTGATGGATTTATCCGGGCTTTCCGCGATGACCTCACGCGCATCAAGACCGGCTGCGAGCTGCAGGAAGTGCTCCGTGCGATTTCCCAACACGGGACGGACAATGTCTGCTCCCGCCCGTCGAAGCTGCCCAAACGTCAGAATGCCCAGGGCTTGCAAGCGTGGCTGGGTCTTTGCCCCCACCCCCCACAAACGTCTGATGGGCATAGGGTCGAGAAAGGCAGTGACGCGATCGGCTGGCACTACGACCAGCCCATTCGGTTTTTGCAGGTCCGAGGCCAGCTTGGCCAGGAATTTGTTGTGCGCTACTCCTACCGAGGCTGTCAGACCAGTGGTGTTTGTGATGTCCTGTTTCAATTTGTGGGCAATTTCCTGCGCTGCTCCGAACAAACGGGCACTGGCTGTCACATCCAGAAAGGCTTCGTCCAGTGACAGACCCTCAACCAAAGGCGTGTATTGTCTGAAAATACCGAAGACCTGAGTGGAGATTTCCCGATAGCGCTGCATGCGCGGACGAAGGTATTGGCCATGCGGGCACAGGCGCCTGGCTTTGCCGATGGGCATGGCAGAATGCACGCCGAATTTTCGCGCCTCATAGTTAGCAGTCGATACGACACCACGATTACCAAGACCACCCACAATTACAGGCTGTCCAGCGAGAGCCGGATTATCCAGCGTTTCCACTGAAGCATAGAAAGCATCCATGTCGACATGGAGTATTGCTCTTGGAAGTGATGCATTCATGGCTGCAAAGATTAGTCAGAAATCAGGTAGCTGTGAGTTGTTCCGGGTTTCGTTCAAAGCAGCCAGCGAATAATTTGCCGGCCCTGAACGTCTACGGGCATTATAGCCGTATGCAACACTCGTCGAATAAAGCCGCCGCCCTCGCCGGGGTGAAAGACCAATTTGTGCAGGACGGTACACGC
>JBGTHE010000605.1:0-2267 GCA_041746335.1 Lysobacterales bacterium
GTATTCCAGGCTCTTTTGACGCAGTGCCCAGCAGTTCAGGAGCATTGGGGCTCACCCGCAATGGTAAAGAATACCTGGGTTCCTGAATATTGTTCAATGTTCGCGTTGCCACGCTGATCACTCCAAATCCATGAACGTTCCCGCCGTAGCCTACGGCGAGCGTTACGGTGCCAACCGGATTCACTTTGTTCTCGGTCCATTTCACTGGATTTGCTCCGCATTCGGGTAGCAGAAGGACTGCCACATCAATAGCCTTATTCACCGCAATCACATCGACTTTTTTAACGGATCCATCAGGCAAACGACACTGGGGATTCGGGGGAAGGTGGGTTGCTTTGGTCACAGCATAGCCCTCAGAATCCACCACGGTGGCGAGAGCGATTGAAATATCGGCGTTTACAACGGAGACGACGCTCCGGCGAAAAGGCGCCGCAATCGGGCTCAAGAACCCCCTTTTTGAGGTGGCTCGGGTCCACTGTTCGTCCGGCAGTGGTTCACTGCCTTGAAGCTCCCGTGCGTAGAGCCTTGGGCCAAGTGATGACATCTTCCCTTTCTTCATCGACTCCAAGAGAGTAGCGATCCTGGGGGAGTTTATCCCCATATTAACGAGATCATACATATCTCGGTTTTGATCTCCCCGAGCAAAGTGGTTGTGAACTCCAGCATCGGATCCATTCACAATCCCAACGAGTCGGCCATCGAGGTCAAAGAATGGTCCTCCTGAATCGCCTGACACGATTGGACAGTCTGTTACGAACGCTTGTCGCGTAGATCCGACTACTCGACCAAGTCGAAATGGTGCTGGTCGATCCTTGCGGAAGCCCAGTGGATGCCCCAGTTTCACTACCCAATCACCTGTGCGTACCCGCGATTCAGCAATCAGCGGTACAAATGGGAAGGGACCAGGGTCTACCAATTGAAGAAGTGATAGATCGAACGTGGAATCCGCGCCAAGCAGTTTCGCCTTGCGCTCGCCTCCATCAGCCAAAATCACCGTTGTCAATTCGCCAGGGTTGTACACATCAGAAACGTTCCGGGCATCGGCACGTAAGTGGCTGACATGCCATTGCGACAGCACTAGCCCGTCTACACTGATGATCACTCCCGAAGCACCTCCTTTCGAAGGCGGCTTGACACTAACTACGGCGTTTCCCACTCGGGATGCAAGGTCGATGCACTGGGATTCAACGCGTTTAATGTCGTCCAGGCTGTTCACAGTTGTTAATGGCCGGTCGTCAAATGATTGTCTTGGCAACGAGAAAACGGTTAAGTTGCTCATCTCCTGTGCCGCGCGGTGCCTTTCTGCGGCCATATTGGCAAGCCTATCCAGAATTGGGCTACTAACAACAAGTGCCGCTGCAAATATAGCGATTCCGATTAACGCCGCCAAAAACCATCGTCGACACTTAGAAATCTCTGCTTTCATTAATTATTTCCTGCCGAGTCGGCCCGCCGCCGCGATAATGTTCACTTTTGGACTGCAGGCAACCGTGCCGTCCGCCTGGATGTCGATGGCCGAAGGCCTCCTGCCGTTGATACGTGGACACTCGTGGGATTGTCAGCAAGCAGCGGCAAGCGCGATTTGTTAAGTTAGACCAGAATTGCATGCATTTGGGGATCTTCAGATTCGGAAAACACTATGGAAACAAGCGTACCCGGTAATAACGTTGAGAATCATTGCCATTGGTGCTGTCGATCCAGAGGAACGGCGGCGTCGCGAAAAGGTTCGTGAAGACAGGAGTCCACAGCACGCCTGGGGATAATTTGGTCGCCGTTTCGATCATGTAGTCCGGCCCCGCGTCGCCGGTCACGCTCAGGCTAAAGCTCCCGTTGCTCAGCCCGGACACTAACATCTGGGGTTCTGCGGGGCGCAGGAGCGTCACGGCGAAAGTCTGGATGGCACTCATCGCGGGAGTTCCGTCATCGACCACCACTACAGCAATGGTGTTTGTCGTCGGGGATTGGGATATCGACGGCCGCCATGTAATCAAGCCGTTGGCGCTATTGATGGTCGCCCCTTCTGGCGGGTTGAGGAGACTCCAGCGCAAAGTCTGTGCCGGCAGGTCGAGATCGGTGGCACTATTAGTAACCAGCAATGTGCGTCCAGCAAGAACGGTGATGTTGGCAATGGATGTGAGAGCAGGCGGATGATTCACGAGCCGTAGAATTTCAGCGGCGCTCAAAACGCGCCCGAAGAGTTGAACATTGTTGATGGTGCCTGTTAGGAATCCGCTTCCCGAACCGCTTCGGATGCTGCCCAGGCGCAG
>JBGTHE010000606.1:0-5030 GCA_041746335.1 Lysobacterales bacterium
AGAGGTGCTTGAACTTGACCTTGGCTTTGGACCGGCCGAAGTCGCCCTCGAGCATCAGGACCGAGGCGAGAAGTACAACGGCCAGCGCCCCGGCCATCAGCCAAAGTCCGCCGGCAAAGCCCACGGTCGCGAGTAGGAGCCCGCCGACGAAGAAGCCGACGCCTTTAAGTGCGTTTTTTGAGCCGGTGAGGAGGGCAACCCATTTGAACAGCGTTCCCTGCGCATCCGCAGGTACCAATAATTTGATCGAGCTCTTGGCGCTCATTTTGTTCAGATCTTTGGCGATACCGGACATGGCCTGCGCCGCCATCACCCAGGGAACTGTGAGCATTGCCGCGGGAACCAGCAGCATCGACAGAGCGATAACCTGCAGCGCAAGCCCGATGTTCATGGTTCGATTCAGGCCCAGATGGGCCCCCAGCCAGCCTCCGACCAGGTTGGTGATCACCCCGAAAATCTCGTAGAAGAGGAACAGCAGCGCGATTTCCAGCGGTGAGTAGCCCAGCTCATGAAAGTGCAATACCACCAGCATGCGCAGGGCGCCGTCCGTTAAGGTGAAGGCCCAGTAATTGCCGGTTACCACCAGGTATTGACGGATGGCCGGAGCGAGTTGGCCGAGCATGCTATGCGCCCTGGTCTGAGCGCCCGACTTTCAATGCCAGCTCGGCGGTGCGGTTGGCGTAGCCCCACTCATTGTCGTACCAGGCATAGATTTTCACCTGGGTGCCATTGATTACCATGGTCGACAGGGCATCGATGATGCTGGAACGCGGATCGGTCTTGTAGTCGATAGACACCAGCGGACGCTTCTCGTAACCCAGAATGTCTCTTAGCGGGCCGGTTTCAGCAGCCGCTTTGAGGATCCCGTTGACCTCCTCGGCAGTGGTTGCCTTTTTTACCTCGAAAACACAATCGGTCAGCGAAGCGTTGGCCAGCGGCACTCGAATGGCATGACCGTTCAGCAGCCCTTTAAGCTCGGGAAAGATCTCGGTGATGGCGGTGGCCGAACCCGTGGTAGTAGGTATCAGGCTCATACCGCAGGCGCGGGCACGACGGAGATCCTTGTGAGGAGCGTCCAGAATTGTTTGCGTATTGGTCAGGTCGTGGATGGTGGTCATGCTGCCATGGCGAATGCCCAGGTTTTCATGAATCACCTTGACCACCGGCGCCAGGCAGTTGGTGGTGCAAGAAGCTGCGGTGACAATGGTATGAATTTCCGGATCGTAAAGATGATCGTTAACGCCCATCACCACATTCAGCACGCCCGGCTCGTTCACCGGCGCGGTGACCACCACTCGCTTGACACCCTGCTTGAGGTAAGCATTGAGAACCTTGACCGTTTTCATTTTGCCACTGGCCTCGATGACCACATCGCAGCCCGACCAATCGGTATCCTCGATTGCATTGTTGCGGCTGGTAGCAATGCGTTTTGCGCCCAACACAATCGCGCCATTCTCGGCGCTGGCCTCATGAGCCCAGCGGCCGTGAACCGAATCGAAATTCAACAAATGAGCCAGAGTCGCTGCATCGCCGCCGGGATCGTTGATGTGGACAAATTCGACTTCGGGCCCGCTTTCGGGCTGGACCTTTGGCCAGTCCCAGGCCGCGCGCAATGCCAACCGGCCCATGCGGCCAAAACCATTGATGCCAACTCTGATCGTCATAAATCAACTCCGTGAACAGGGCCGATTTTACACTTGTGTTACTACGAATTTATTACCTGATCTGCAGATACAGGGCAAAAAAAACCATTCACGTTTCCATCGTTTTACAGATTTGAATCGATCGACAACGGATGATTGATTCAAGCGTGCGATAGCGCACAGTGAACGCTAAACCGCACTCGTATGCTTTATCCACTGGCGCGCGGTGCGTCTGGATCATCTGGAGAAAAAAATCATGGGTATCATCGTATGGCTCGTCATGGGCGGCTTAGTTGGCTGGATCGCGAGCATGATCATGGGCACTGATGGCCAGCAAGGCATCATCCTTAATATCGTAGTGGGCATCGTCGGCGCAATGATTGGCGGATGGCTGATCGGGCCGATGCTTGGCGCAGGCTCCATCAATGACGGCCTCACCGTCATGAGCTTCGTTGTGTCGCTGATTGGCGCAGTGCTGCTGCTTGCCGTTGTGAGCCTCTTCCGGCGCGGGACCAGAGCTTAGTAACATCGCCCGCCGCGCTGCAGAATTGCGTGGCGGGCCGAGTGCGCGGCCCCCGTGAATGGATCAGTTTAATTACTGCTTTCGGACTTCAAATCCGACCAGGCAATAAGCTGTACTACATACAAAACCACACAGGATCGGCGACTGGGTCAAATGGGTAGTACTACTTTTCGAACGGCTCACTGAACTCCTTCGGATGGTTGACGCCGACGAGACTGGATTCATTACCGTCCCCGCCCGATTGAACAACAGTAAACGATCCGTCAGTCTCCAGAATGACTGCGTGAACCTTGTCCAGTGATTTGATTCCGGCCGAGCGGATTGCCGCCCGCACGTTATCTTCAGTAACTCGCGCTTGCTGCATTGCTGCCGCCAGAAATTCTCCACAGTAGAGCAGCATTTGAGGCTCACCCGTTGCCACTCGCTGCACCCACGGAGCACGAACACTGGACCAACTGACGACGAACTGCAGGCCGATGAGCAGCGCAAAAGCAAACACGCCCTCAGCCAGTGCGACATCTTTGGCCAGCAGGACAGTCGCGAGGATTGAGCCGAGAGCGATGGTTACAACCAGGTCAAAGGCGTTCATCTTTGACAGTGTCCGGTTGCCCGAGACACGCAGGAATACAATAAGGATAAAGTACGCCAGCACCCCGACGACCAGAATCCGGAACAAGCTCTCCCATCCACCGAAGAGCATTAGCGATATTCCGCCTTCAAGCCAAGCCTACCCGCTGACCAAGCCTACCCGCTGAAGATTGCCTTGTGCCGACCGACCACCGGTGATTCCCCGGCGATCGGTCAACGGTCACACTCGTAGAGCCTGTTGCCAATAGCACTTTTTCTGTCAGTGTTTCGCTTTCAGCATGCTATCGCGTTGATTCTCCGCCCGCGCTGCGGTTATCGCGCTGTCGACCTTCTTCATCTCCTCGGGGGGTGGCAGCACTGCGGGTAACCCAAGTGACTCGATCCACAATTCGCGAGTGAATCCTTTCGTGTGATACAGGTGATGGTCCTCTTCCTGTTCCACTTCTTCGAACGCGGCCCTGAGTGCACCCGTTTCTTCACCCTCGCCGTGCTCTGCCAGATGCCCGATCAGTTCCCAGTTCATGTGGTCTTTGGTTTCTGCCAGGACCACACACTCGCAGGCCACTAGTTGAGCGGCTGCAGGGTTGCTTCTGGCCTTGGCCATTTCCATCGCAGTCACCAGCGAATCACCGATGTGTGCTACTACTTCGCGTCCGGGAGTTATGGTTTCCGGATCCAGTCCCAGCTCCTCAAATACTTGCAAAAGCACCTGCTCGTGATTGAGCGTCTGCTCAAGATATTCTGTCCATTCTTCTGTCAGGTCAGCGTTCTGTGCACAGGTCAGCGCGGTCTGGTAGATCTTGATACCCCCGCGTTCCGTTTCCAGGGCCTGATACAACAACTCGTGCAGCTGTTTCTTGATATACGTTTTCTTTTTCATGGATTCCTCTTGCTTTTTCATGGATTCCTCCTGAATAGGTTTGGGACGCGCCGACAGGCGGGTAGCGTCAAAGGTGGATTTCAACATTCAGGGGGGATGCCCACCGTGTTGAGTTTCAAATGATAGAAGTGAGTTAAGGGCGGGTCGGTGCAGTGGCCCACACACCCACTTTGGTGAGCGACTAGGTCAGCGATTTAGGACAAATTTCGATTATGTGCGATAGTGCACTGAGAGTTGCTGCGGATGGGCATACACTCTATACACGGGATGTACTTGGGTTGAAGTGCGAAACTTTGGACCGGGAGGTCTAGTGTGTCAGCAGAGAATGTATCGTGTCTGGTGAGTCCGTCGGTTCGCTCTCGCGCATATTTTGAAAATGAGGCGCAAGACTGTGATATCACAAACCGTTCGAACCCTACACCGTTCCGCGATTTAAGGAAACCAGTGATAAAAAGGTCAACATTGACCACCATGCCGCCCCCCACGGCAAATCAGCTTCTGGCTTCATTGCCCGATGTGGAATACCAACGTCTGGTGCCGCACCTGGAGCCGTGTGCCCTGCCGCTTGGCATGGCGCTTTATGAAGCACGCACCCAGCTGACCCATGTGTATTTTCAGACCGATGGCATTGTTTCCCTGCTCAATTTGATGGAAAACGGCGCCTCGGCGGAAATCGCGGTCATCGGCCGCGAGGGCGTAGTTGGCGTGTCACTGTTCATGGGAGGGCGCAGCACCAGCCGTGCCGTGGTTCAATCCTCTGGCCACGCTTACCGCTTGCGGGCCGGTCACCTGATGGAAGAGTTCGAACGTGGCGGCTACCTGATGAATACTTTGCTGCGCTTCACCCAGTCGCTCATCACCCAGATGGCGCAGACGGCGGTGTGCAACCGGCATCACTCCATCGACCAGCAGTTATGCCGCTTGTTGCTGCTGAGCCTGGACCGCTTGCCCGGTACCCAAATCCGTATGACGCAGGAATTGATTGCCGACATGCTCGGAGTACGCCGTGAAGGTGTAACCGCCGCAGCCGGCCAATTGAGGGATGCAGGATTGATTTCTTACCGGCGCGGCCTCATCACGGTGATGGACCGGCCCGCGCTGGAAAAACGGGTATGCGAGTGTTACGCCGTAGTCAGGAAGGAGGCTGATCGCTTGCTGACCCGGTGGTCGGCCCCCCCCCGCAAATCAGCAGACGGGCTAATCATATGATTCTGGGTGGCGGGACTGTCGCCGCCGGGATCATTCCCCAATCAAGATTGAAAATCCGCGCTAACTGCGTAACGCGATAAAAAAAATCCCTGAACAACCTCTAAAGGTGAAACCAGATGCCCGACCGGATGATAAAAACGCTTAAACAACAGGAATTACGGGAGCGCGCTGAGAGCAAGCTCAAGGA
>JBGTHE010000607.1:0-3242 GCA_041746335.1 Lysobacterales bacterium
CCGCGTCTCTTTACCTGTTGCGATGTGCGTATCCTCCTGTCAGTTAATGGGAAACTCTGATTTATTCAGAGCTTACTTGGCCCCCAACTGCTCTATATCAGCAGCCAGGCGTTTGGCAAAATCCTCAGGGCTCATACTGCCCAAATCTTCGCCGGTGCGGGTACGAACAGCCACTATGCCATTCTCAACTTCCCGGTCGCCGATTACGAGCAGGTAGGGCACCTTTGCCAAAGTGTGCTCGCGGATTTTAAAGCCGATTTTCTCGTTTCTCAAGTCTGGATCAACCCGGAAGCCTTTATTTCTAAGCACTTGGGACACGGACTTGCAGTAATCATTCTGCTTTTCACTGATGTTCAGTACGACAGCCTGAACTGGCGCCAACCATGCCGGGAACGCGCCTGCATAGTTTTCAATCAAAATTCCAATAAAGCGCTCCAGTGAGCCCAGCACGGCGCGGTGTAACATCACCGGTACTTGGCGGGCGCTGGAGTCGTCGATATAAGCAGCGCCCAACCGACCGGGCATAAAGAAATCCACCTGCAAAGTACCGCACTGCCAGACCCGGCCAATCGTGTCTTTCAGCGAAAATTCTATTTTGGGGCCGTAAAAAGCGCCTTCCCCAGGATTTTCCTTCCACTCGATTCCAGCCTGATCCAGCGCTGCTGCAAGGGTCTTTTCAGCCAGATCCCACTGGGCGTCATCGCCAATGCGTTTGTCCGGCCGCGTTGACAATTTCACCAGCACCTCCTCGAATCCGAAATCCCGATAGATTTCATACAGCAAGGCGATGAAGTTCGCAGATTCCTGCTGGATCTGATCTTCAGTACAAAAGATATGCGCGTCATCCTGCACAAAAGCTCTCACCCGCATCAAGCCGTGCAAGGCCCCGGATGGTTCGTTGCGATGACAGGAGCCGAACTCGGACAAACGCAGAGGTAGATCGCGGTAGCTCACCAGGCCCTGGTTGAAGATCTGCACATGACAAGGGCAATTCATGGGTTTCACCGCATAGGTGCGGTTTTCAGATTCGGTAATGAACATATCTTCTATGAATTTTTCGGCATGTCCGGACTTCTGCCACAGAGAAATGTCCACCACCGCTGGTGTATTCACTTCCTGGTAGCCATTGGCCCTGAGCTTGCCGCGCATATAACTTTGTATCTGCGTATAAATGCGCCAGCCCTTGTCGTGCCAGAACACCATTCCTGGCGCTTCTTCCTGAAAATGAAACAGCCCCAGCTGCTTGCCCAGCCTCCGGTGATCGCGCTTCTCCGCCTCTTCCAGGCGATGCAGATGGTCTTCCAGGTCTTTCTTATTGGCCCAGGCCGTGCCGTAAATGCGCTGCAGCATTTCGTTCTTGCTGTCGCCGCGCCAGTAGGCCCCAGCCAGGCGCATCAGCTTGAATTCACCCAGGCGACCAGTGTCGGGCACGTGCGGTCCGCGGCAGAGGTCAATGAAATCGCCCTGGCGGTACAGGCCTATCGGCTCACCTTCGGGAATGGACTCGATGATTTCGGCCTTGTACTTCTCACCTTCCTGGCGGAAATACTGAATGGCCTCGCCGCGGCTCATCACTTCACGATGAACTGGCAGGGCATCCTTGGCAATGCGGCGCATCTCAGCAGCAATGCGGTCCAAGTCTTCATTGTTAAATCCGGGTGGGTAGGAGAAATCATAGTAAAAGCCATCCGCTATCACGGGGCCAATGGTGACCTGTGCTTGCGGGTATAAGCGCTTCACGGCTTGTGCCAGCAGGTGGGCAGTGGAGTGCCGGATGATGTCCAGACCTTCCGGATCTTTTGCCGTAATGATGCGCAGCCTGACATCAGAATCAATCAGGTGCCGGGCATCCTTCAGCTGACCGTCGATGGCGCCCGCCAGCGTGGCCTTGGCCAGACCGGGGCCAATATCGGCCGCCACGTCCAGCACTCTGATCGGATGATCAAAGCTGCGCTGACTGCCATCGGGCAAAGTGACTATGGGCATGAGCTATCCTGTTCCTGCTTAATGATGGGGTCAGAGTCAAGTGCCAGAGTAAAACGATCGGAAAATAGCTTAAAGCTCACAACGACTCTCACTCTGGCACTTGGCTCTGCCCCCATATTCTTGACCCGAACTAAAAAAGGGCGCAAAGCGCCCTTTCGGATTCGCTTTGCGATGCTGGCTGCCTAAGTGGAAGTTCGCGTCCGTAAGTTCATGACTTCATTGTAATGGCATTGAGCCGCAGATCAAAGCTTGATCATGCGGGCTGACAGCATTTATCAGAGATACAAAAGCAAAAAAGCCGGATAATCCGGCTTTTGCAGAATTGGTGGGCACGACAAGGTTCGAACTTGTGACCCCTGCGATGTCAACACAGTGCTCTACCGCTGAGCTACGCGCCCTGATTCCAGGCAGCCTGGCGCCCGGCCCGCAAGTTGAGTTAATGCGGGGTGCGAAATTTACCACAGGTTGACAGGATCAGAGAACCACTTTAGAAAAAAAAGCGAGCTGGCCCTGAGTTGATCCGAACCATACAAACTCAGTGAACTCGCGTCAGCCCTGCTGTCAGGAAACTTTCTTGCCGTTTGAAAAGGGGCGTATACAATGAAGCCGTTCCTCAACTCTGTATTGAATCGACCGGAATCTGCTGCATCCATGCCCTTGCCTTTTGTTCACCTGCACCTCCACACCGAATACTCATTGGTGGACAGCACCATTCGTATCAAACAGCTGCTGCAGCGTGTGCGTGAGCTCCGCATGCCAGCCATTGCAGTTACCGACCAACACAATTTATTCAGTCTGGTGAAGTTTTACCAGGCAGCCGAGCAAACCGGCATCAAGCCCATAGTCGGAGCTGACGTACTGGTCCGTTCACCGGAAGACCCGACGTCATTAAGTCGCCTGGTACTTTTATGCCAGAACCGTATTGGCTACCTTAACTTGTGCCGGCTGCTCAGCAAGGCCTACCTGGAGGGCCAGCAACACGGCGTAGCCCAGTGTGAACCGGGCTGGATTGCTCAATATGCTGAGGGATTGATTGCGCTGTCAGGCGGTTATGAGGGTGAAATTGGCCAAGCCCTTCTGAACAACCACCCCAATCGGGCCAGACAATTACTGCAAGCCAGCATGCGGATTTTTCCGGACCGGTTCTACGTGGAAATCCAGCGTACTGGGCGGGACAAGGAAAAACGCGTTGAAGCCCAGTTGCTGGATCTGGCGGCGCTTTCCAGTTGTCCCGTGGTCGCGAGCAACGACGTGCG
>JBGTHE010000608.1:0-3637 GCA_041746335.1 Lysobacterales bacterium
TGTTGCATGAAATATTTCTCAGCTGTCGGGCGGCGATTGATGCGCAGAAAGTCGATCAGCTGGATGAATAACCGAGTCTGTCCCTCGCTGGCTTCGTGCACTGTATCGACCAATTGCCGCAGTCCCGGTAAAAAGCGGTCGTGACCAATGCGCAGCAAAGGACCGCTGGGAACATCCCGAATTCCCGTCGCCTCAACAACCAGAGCGCCAGGCTGGCCTTTTGCAAAACGTCGGTACCAGGCCAGCAGTTCGGGGGTTACATGACCTTCTTCTGTGGCCCGCCACGGCACCATGGCCGGTACCCAGGTGCGTTGCTGCAAAGTAACCGGTCCCACTTGCAGCGGACTGAACAACAGCGACGACTGCGCCGCCTCGCGGTCAGGCCATTCCCCGGGTTGTGGAACATACTTGATTCTTTCAGCCGGTCGCCACATCAGGCGCTTTCCTCTCTACTGCTGAACAGTTGCTGCTCCAGGCGCTGACGCACCGACAGCGGGATTTCAACACTGCTCAATTGATTATTCTGAGATGCAACAAAAACCACAGTCTGCTGGCTTTGGACCAGCAATTGTCCATTCCGCCTGATGGTCATGCCCATACCCAGTGAGCTGCGGCCGATGTGCAACACACTCAAACTCAGGCGTACACGATCACCGGCTTGGGGCAACTCATACACGTATGTTTGCAGCCGGGCAGTGGGAACCAGCGCACCATCGACAGATCCCAGCGTAGCAAAAGGGCACAACAGAGTTTTGCTGAACCACTCTTCCATCAAAACTGCAGTTAATTCATAGCTTCGGCTCAGGTGCAAACGTGAATCAGTCCCACACATCCAATTGCCAATTGTGGTTTCACGCACAAAGGCAGCCTGGTCGTCGAGCCACGGCGCGGGTTCCGATTTCTGCAGGCGGGTCTTGTGGATTTCAAAACTCAGTTTGCCCTCGGAGCGACCGGTAACAGAAAACTGCAGGTCATCAGCTTGCCCGGTCGGCTCCAGAATAAGCTGGTCAGCGAGACGTACGGGTTGGTGGAAGGTCAGATCCAGCGTGGCCGCCTTCTGCATGGCGAACTGTTGAGGAAAGGATTCGGCCAGCATTTCGAAGTATCGGGGGTAATAAACAATTCCGGCACCATCAATCTGCGAAAACCGGATGATATGCCAGTTGCGCGACTCTTTCAGGGGCTCGCTCGAACGCTGAAGCTGATTGACTTCCTGCAAATCCAACCGACTGCTCCCGGCTGCAAGTTTCAGTCTGCAGTATAGTGCGAATTTATTTTATACACAAAATATCATTACTGTATTATTTCATATTGCGTGTTTTAAAGCGGGGGTGGTAATCTGGCCGCATAACAACACTGACTCTAATGATCAGTAACAAGCCAAACAGGAATCTACCCCACTATGGCAAATTCCGAAAAGAACGAAGATCGTGAGAAAGAATCACTGCGCAGCTGGCTGCGTTTGCTGTCCTGCGAATCCACCATCGAGCAGCGTCTGCGCTCGGTGTTCCGCCAGCATTTTGATGTAACCCTGCCGCAGTTTGATGTGCTGTCAGAACTAGAACACGCCGCCGAGCTACTGACCATGTCGGAGCTGTCGCATGAATTGATGGTTTCTAATGGCAACATCACCGGCGTCATCGACCGGCTGGTCACCATGGGGCTGGTGCAACGCGAACGGCCGGAGCACGACCGTCGTATCCAATACATCCAGCTCACCGAGAAAGGCTCCAGCGAATTCCGCCGCATGGCTGAACTGCATGAAACCTGGGTCAATCACTTACTGGCCGATCTCAGCCTCAAGGACATGCAGCAATTGCAGGCGCTGTTACTCAAAGCCAGGAATTCGGCGGTGCAGAATGAAGGCAAGCTGAGTTAATGAAACTCTAAATGGGTCTTCCCCATTTCTGGCCACATATCCATACACACGCTCTCAATACCGTCTTTTTGTTGTGCCGATAACTGCGCGTAACACCCCGCCAGACTGTCCGTGTCGCGCTCATCCGCGACGTGCACTCCAACCGCTTGCTCCTGATCGGTTACCAGCGTGACGTAGTCATGGCCTTTGCGGTACGAGGTCTCATCTACACTCAGCCGTCGGGGTGACAACTCCCCCCGGGGTCACAGGCCGCGCTTCACCGCCCGCTGCATGATCCCGTCCACCGCATTCCAACTCAGGCGCAAGCGCTCCGCCACTGCGCTCGTTGAGGCTTGTTTCAGCAGTTTACCTAATTGATACACAACTTAGCCCAGCACACCCAAGCCTTTGCGCTACATGAGGCTCAGCAGTTTCCTGAAAGGGCCATTGGATTTCTTCTTTCCCTGTTCCCAGTTTTGCAGGGTCGAAGGGCTGGAATTGAGGTAGGCAGCAAAAACTCCTTGACTCGACTTGCTGTTGACTCTGATCTTCTTGATTTGAGCGGCGGTTGCTATGCCAGCTCGACTTGCGTCCAGTTCTTCTGAATCCAGAGTTGTTTAATCAACTGGCCAATTTGCAAGTGCAACAACAAGCGGTATTATGAGTCAGATGGACAAATAGCGTGATTATGAGCATATTAATGGGCCGCCAGCTTCCCGTGCCTCGGTTCATTGTGAAGCAGCATCAGGCAACCCTGGCACTGATCAAGGGTAGGTTTTGAGAGTTCCGCATCGAGTGCAAATTCATGAATAATCAATGGCACCGCGAGTGCCGAGGAGAACGAAAATTAAGATAAAACACACATCAGCGTTGCTTGCGCTATGTACCTGTTTATGGCTGGAAAGTGCGATGTCAGAATCGATGCCAGTTGCGGAACCGCAATTGGAGGGTGTGTGGGAGCTTGTTTCATACGAAGTTGCGGCGCAACCTCTGGAAGTCTCGGGCTTGTTATTGATGCAGAACGGATACTTCGCCATGGACTACACCATGCAAGCGCCGGACGGTATGCTGTCCGCTCGCAGTCATTCCGGTAACTATCATGTGGAATCCGGAAAGTTACTATTCGATGTTCGTCATTGGATTGAAAGTGTGGAAGGAGTATCGAGAATCGTCACAAGTGCCCCGCACGCGTCGAAAATGGAACTGGTTGGGGTAGATCTTCGACTGGAATTCACCAGTGGCAGCGTTCAACACTGGCACCGTCTGCTGCCGGAAATTCAACCCCCTGCTCATTGAGGTTGTTGCATTATTCGTCCGTTGACCGCGCGGTTAAGAACTAGAAATGTCCAAATTCACTCAATAGGCTGAACGGTGAGCACAAATAAAGGAGGAGCTAGAATGAGTTTACGCCGTTTAAGAGTATTCAAGGCCTCACTGGCCAGTGGCCTCGCGATCAGTCTGCTGGCGTTAGTCTTGCCACCGAAGTTGATTCTGGCTGCAGATGAAGTCCCATCGAGAATTCTGGGCCCGCAAGAGCCTCCGTTCGAACCCCGCCACCCGATCGCCATAGTAGGTGGTGACCTCATAGATGCAACCGGCGCACCACCGAAGCTCGATTACACGGTGGTAATCGAGGGCAAAAAGATTACCCGCATCGGACCAACGGAAGAAATTGAAATTCCCGCCGGATCGCAGGTCATTAATGCAGAAGGCATGACCATCATGCCTGGGATCATCAATTCCAATCAGCACATTCAGCTCAACCCGCTGTATCCGGCG
>JBGTHE010000609.1:0-5940 GCA_041746335.1 Lysobacterales bacterium
TGGCCACGAACTTCAGTGCCTCAGACGCGCAAACAGTAAAAAAGATCGAGTCCGTCACCAACCACGACGTGAAGGCGGTGGAATATTTCCTGAAGGAACAATTCCAGCGCAACCCTGAATTGATGCAGCGAGCAGAATTCCTGCATTTTGCCTGCACCTCGGAAGACATCAACAACCTGGCCTACGCTTTGATGCTGCGCGATATGTACCGGGATCTGCTGCAGCCAAAGCTAATGGAATTGCATCAAACCCTGCTGCATTCGGCTAACGAATACAGCACACAACCCATGTTGTCGCGAACTCACGGCCAGCCGGCCTCTCCCACCACACTCGGCAAGGAATTCGCCAATGTGGCGCACCGGCTGCAACGCCAACTGCAGCAGTTATCGCAGCAACAATACCTGGGCAAGATCAATGGCGCAGTGGGCAATTACAATGCTCACCTGGCAGCCTACCCGCACGTCAACTGGCCGGCCTTGTCACAAAGCTTTGTCGAATCTCTGGGCCTGCAATGGAACCCCTATACCACCCAGATCGAGCCCCACGACTGGATAGCCGAACTCTTTCATATTCAACTGCGCATCAACACTCTGTTGATCGATTTCTGCCGTGATACCTGGGGATATATTTCGCTGGGTTATTTCCGCCAGAAAACCGTGGCGGGTGAAGTGGGTTCCTCTACCATGCCGCACAAGGTAAACCCCATTGATTTCGAGAATGCCGAAGGAAATTTCGGCATCACCAACGCCCTGCTCGCGCACCTCGCGGAGAAGTTGCCGATTTCCCGCTGGCAGCGTGACCTGACTGACTCCACCACCCTGCGCTCCATTGGCACAATCTACGGCCATCAGTTGATCGCACTGGCTTCACTGGCTGGAGGCATGCGCAAACTCGAGGTCGACAGCGCGCGGATGGACCAGGATCTGGAGTGGAACTGGGAAGTTCTCGCTGAACCGGTGCAAACCGTTATGCGTCGGTATGGCCTTGCCAATCCCTACGAACAGCTGAAAGAACTCACCCGCGGTAAGCGCGTGGGGCGCGAAGAATTCGCTAACCTGATCCACACGCTGGATATACCCGATGACGCCCGCGATGCATTACTGGCTTTGACGCCACAAACCTACAGTGGTCTGGCTACCCCTCTGGCACAGGACCTCGTCAGAAAACCCCAGCCTTTCAAAAATGAAATCGAATGAAGCCGACCCACCGCTGGGCGGTATATCGCCAGAAGTTTTCCTGCGGGATTATTGGCAACAAAAGCCGTGCCTGATTCAGCAGGCGTTCCCCGGCTTCAAACCATTGCTGGACGAAAACGATATCGCGGGGCTGGCTTGCGAAGAGCTGGTTGAAGGCCGCCTGGTTATGGGTACTTTCGCCGAGGCCAACTGGAGCGTTGCGCATGGCCCTTTTACTGAAAGCCGTCTTTCTAAGTTGCCAGAACGCGACTGGTGCCTGCTGGTTCAGGACGTCGAAAAGCACTATCCCCCGCTTCAGTCACTGATGTCCAAGTTTGATTTCCTGCCCAGCTGGCGTCTGGATGACCTGATGGTCAGTGTCAGCGCTCCCGGGGGCTCGGTGGGTCCGCATGTGGATCAGTACGATGTATTTCTGCTGCAGGCTTCTGGACAACGGCGCTGGCAAATCAGCAATGATTTCAATCCAGCCAATCTGCCCAATTGCGACTTGCGTGTACTACAGGAATTTGCCCCCCAGCAGGAGTGGCTTCTGGAATCCGGCGACATGCTGTATTTGCCACCGGGAATTGCTCATTACGGGCTCGCTTTGGACCTCGGCATGACCTGGTCGATAGGCCTTCGCGCCCCCAGCCAGGCCGACCTGCTCCCCGCTCTGGGCGATTGGCTGGCGGAACACCATTCCGAAGGCCGGCGCTATTGCGACCCCGAACTAGTCACCAGCACCCAATCGGGAGAGATCACGGCTGAGGAGCTGCAACAATTATCCGGGCTGCTTACCGTAGCCACGCTATCCTCGGGCGTGTCGCAGCATGATCTGAATGAATTTCTGGGCAGTTTTATCAGCCGCTTTCGTCTGGCCCACCAGCCAGCGCCGCCGGAAGCACAACTGGATGTGGTAACACTTGGGCTGGCATTGGACAGCGGCAGTCGTTTGCAGCGTAACCCCTGGACTCGGCTGCATTGGATCCGCCAAGGCTCGCAAGCAAGGTTATTTGCGGCGGGTGAGGGTCGTATTTGCAGCCAGCAACTGGCCTGTTGTCTATGCGGCCCGGCCTTGGACGAACTGCATTGGCAACAACTCAGCCCGGCAGATCAGGGCTGCATACTCGAATTGCTCAACCAGGGCCATCTGTACCTCCATCAGGAAGACCGTTAAATCATCCTCGCCAGCTTTCGATTCCCTAGCGTTGATTTGGCATCAAAGCCCCCAATGTCAAAGGGCTAAGTTATAATTATTGACTGTGCCGGAAAAGGTGTTTATTCCGGCTTTTTTAGCGGTTTTCGATTGCGGCTCATAGCGAAGCCGGCAAATCATTAGAAAGTGGGTTTTAGCGTGGATCGTACTCTGCAGGAACTGAAAAATTCGTCCTACCTTTACGGTAGCAATGCGCCCTTGGTTGAAGCCTGGTACGAAGCCTGGCTGGACGATCCCCGCAGTGTGCCAGAACAGTGGGCAGCAGAGTTCGTCCGCATACTCAGCGCAGGCGATAGCTCCAAACCGGAGCAAGGCCATCTGCGAGTGCAGGAAAAGTTCCGGGAGTTGGGTCGCTTTGCACCCGCCCCGGGAGCGGATTACCAGGAATCCGATCACAAACAAGCCGCTGTCCTGAAGCTGATTCATGCTTACCGCATCAGGGGACACGAAACTGCCAAACTGGATCCGCTGGGTCAGCCGCATCGTGACCCGGTTCCCGACCTCAGCCTTGAATTCAATGATCTGAACGCATCTGACCTGGATTCCTATTTCGATACCGGCACACTGGTCGCGCCGAAACGCCTCAAGCTGCGCGAGATCGTCGAACTTTGCCAACGCGTTTACTGCGGCAGCATCGGCATCGAGTACATGCACATTATCGATACCACCAAGCGCGAGTGGCTGCAGAATCGGCTGGAAGGTAGTGCCGGTATTTACGATGTGGTTGACACCGAACGGCTGCGCATTTTGCAGATGCTGACTGCAACAGAAGGCTTGGAGAAGTATCTCCACACCCGCTACGTGGGCCAGAAACGATTTTCACTTGAAGGCGGTGACAGCTTTATTCCCCTGCTGTATGAAACCATGCTGCATGCCGGTGAGCGCGGCGTTCGCGAAATAGTCATGGGCATGGCGCATCGCGGCCGGCTGAATGTATTGGTCAATATCCTGGGCAAATCTCCAGCCATGTTGTTCGATGAATTCGAAGGTAACCCGGCCAAGCAGGACCCGCTGCAATCCGGCGACGTCAAATACCATCTTGGATTTGCTTCAGACATTCAAACTCCTGGAGGCCAGGTGCATATGGCCTTGGCCTTCAATCCTTCGCATCTTGAAATCGTCGACCCGGTGGTAGTGGGCTCTGCCCGTGCCCGTCAGGTACGTCGTAACGACACTACCTGTGACCAGGTGATGCCCATACTGATCCACGGCGACGCCGCTTTTGCTGGCCAGGGCGTAATCATGGAATTGTTCCAGATGTCAGAAGTACGGGGCTTTGCCGTCGGTGGCAGTTTGCACATCGTGATCAACAACCAGATTGGCTTTACCACCAGCAATCTGGCAGATGCACGTTCAACGCCCTATTGCACCGCAGTGGCGAAAATGGTCAACGCACCGATTTTTCACGTTAATGGCGACGATTCAGAAGCCGTGCATCATGTAATGAAGATTGCCTGTGACTTCCGCACTGCATTCAAACGCGACGTTGTAATCGATCTGTATTGTTTCAGGCGGCACGGCCACAACGAAGCAGATGAACCAGCAGCCACACAGCCACTGATGTACCAAAAGATCCGTAAGATGCCTACCACGCGGCAGATATACGCCGATGACCTTGTCCGGCGAGGCATTATCGCCAAAGATTTGCCTCAACAAATGATGGACTCATACCGTGAACTGCTGGATCGGGGTGACCAGGTCGCCGATGTGACAACAGAGCCGCGTACTAACGAATACGCTGCGAACTGGCACAGCTTTGCCCATGTGGCTGAGCCCTGCAGCGTGGATACCACAGCACCGGTAGCCCGGATTCGCCAACTTTCCGAGCAACTGACTACCCTGCCAGAAGGTTTCAAGCTGCACCCCCGCGTGGAAAAAATCGTCGAGGACCGCAAGTTGATGGCCACCGGCAAACTGGACATGGACTGGGGCTTTGCCGAGACCATGGCCTACGCCAGTCTGATCGACCAGGGCACCCATCTTCGCCTGGTTGGTCAGGATACCGGCCGCGGTACTTTTTTCCATCGCCATGCTGTACTGCATAACCAGTTGGATGGTCAGACCCTGTTGCCCCTTGCAAACCTTCGCGAGGATGTGCATGTACTGGTGGTTGACTCGCTGCTATCAGAAGAAGCTGTTCTCGGTTTTGAATACGGCTATGCCACAGCGGCCCCGGAAACCCTGGTGATCTGGGAGGCGCAGTTTGGTGACTTTGTCAACGGTGCTCAAGTGGTTATCGATCAGTTCATCACATCCGGCGAAGCCAAATGGGGCCGTTTGTGTGGCCTGACCATGCTGTTGCCCCATGGCTATGAGGGCCAGGGGCCGGAACATTCCAGCGCGCGTCTGGAGCGGTTCCTGCAGATGTGCTCACATCATAATATTCAGGTTTGCATCCCTTCAACACCGGCCCAGATGTTCCACCTGCTAAGGCGACAGGTTTTGCAGCCCACGCGTAAACCACTGATTGTGATGACGCCCAAGAGCCTACTCCGCAGCAAGGCCGCAACCTCAAAACTGGAATTGCTGGAAAATGGTTTCTTCCAGCGTGTCATTGGCGATCGCGGCCCTGGTGCTGCCCGGGAAATAAAACGCGTGGTGCTCTGCTCCGGGAAGGTTTATTACGACCTGGCTGAGCAACGCGATGCTGAAGTCATACGCGAAGTGGCGGTCATGCGGCTGGAGCAACTTTACCCTTTCCCGTTGAAGCAAGTTGCCAGCTTTATCGAGGAGTTTCCGCATGCCAATGAAGTGGTATGGTGCCAGGAAGAACCCCAGAATCAGGGAGCCTGGTATCAGATCCGGCACCAGTTGCAGGCTTGCGTCGGCATCCGCGAGTTGAAATATGCCGGCAGGGCCAGCTCTGCCTCACCGGCGGTGGGTTACTACAAGGTCCACCTTGAAGAGCAGCAAAAACTGATCAACCAGGCCCTCAGTGGCCAGGTTGTCGACTGATTGCAAGCAGCCTTCGGATTGTTTACAGATCACTGAATTTTATTCTTATTGGAACCCATCCATGACCATTGAAGTAAAAGTACCTGTGCTACCGGAGTCTGTTGAAGACGCAGTAATTGCCGCCTGGCACAAAAAGCCGGGTGATACATTGCGTCGAGACGAAAATCTGCTGGATCTTGAAACCGACAAGGTGGTGCTTGAGGTTCCTTCGCCGGTGGACGGCGTATTGAAGGAAATTCTCGTTGAAGCAGGTGCCACGGTCGTCAGCAGCGACCTGTTGGCCATTATTGAAGAGGGCGTCGTTGCTGCGAGCGAAGATCCAACCGAAGCTGACGGCGCAGATGAAGGCAAAGGCGAAGCTACAAGTGAAGCCAAATCCGCCAAATCCGCCAAATCCAAGGACCCAGCAAACGATCAAAAAAAGCCTCCTGCCCGCGCGGCAGCAGCAACCGCCACCCGCAAAGGCAATAACGAATCCAACCGGCTTAGCCCCGCTGCCCGCCGGGCCGCCGAAGAAGAAAAAGTTGATACCAGCAAGGTAGCTGGTAGTGGCCGCGGTGGACGCATCACCAAAGGCGATGTACTCGCTTATGC
>JBGTHE010000610.1:0-3447 GCA_041746335.1 Lysobacterales bacterium
AGGATCAGGGAAACATTCAGTAAAACCGGAGTTAATGCAGGTACCAGGAAACGGTCAAAGGTATTCAGTATCCCGCCACAGAGTGCGGTGAGCGAAATCAACATCAGATAAGGAAAAGTGATGCGCAACATGTCGGCGGAAAGAGCAAATTCTGGCCTGCCGTCCAACCACCAGCCTGGGGCGAACATGGCCAGCACAGCGGGCGCTGCTATAACCCCTATTGCGGTGATGACCAGCAGAATGGCCAGAAGAGTACCTGCTACATGATCGATCAGGTCTTTGAGAGCAGCAGCATCGCCGCTGGCGCGGGCCTCGGACAAGACGGGCACGAAGGCCAGAGAAAATGAGCCCTCGGCAAACAATCGCCGCATGAAATTGGGAATCTTGAATGCCAGGAAAAACGCGTCCGTTGCAGCGCTGGCTCCAAAATAGCGGGCAAAAACCATGTCGCGTAAAAATCCGAGCAGACGCGAGACTATGGTGGCCATACCAACAGTCAAGGTTGATTTCAGCAGTTTCAATTGAAATTCAATCCCTTGTCTGGTTGACCCGAACCCTGAAAAGTAAGAGAATAGCCGGCTTGATTTTTCGAACTAATTTTGGAGATCTCCCTTGGCTAACAGTTTATCAGCTCGTAAACGGGCACGTCAGGCTGAGCAGAACCGCCAGCGCAACGCCAGTCAGCGTTCACACGTCCGTACGGCTATCAAGAATGTGGTTAAAGCCATATCCACCGGCGACAAAGAAGCTGCCGGTGCTGCGTACAAGGCAGTTGTTCCAGCCATCGATCGCTCAGTCGCTCATGGTTTGATGGCCAAAAACAAGGCCGCTCGGCATAAATCCCGTCTGAACGCGCATGTAAAAGGCCTATAGACGGGTACCCGGTACTCGTTTTAACAGATCGTTAGGGCAACCAGCCCGCAGAATATGAAAAAGCCCCGTTAAAATGGGGCTTTTTTATGTCCGGAATTTTTACGAGAACGACCCAATAAAAACGGTTGCTAGTCCTGCTGCTGTAACTCATCCGGGTAGTCGACTTGATGCTCGTCATCGTCAGGCTCGTCAACTGATTCCCTTTCAGCGATTTGTGCGTCCATTTCCAGCAGCGCGTCAGAAACCCGCTGCATCAACTCGAGCGTTCCATTGCGCGACACGGCGGAGATCACTGCCCACTCATCGAGCCAACCCAGCGCCTCACGAATTGCTGCCGCTTTTTGTTCGGCTTCATCCGGCTGCAACAGATCTGCTTTGGTAAAAATCAACCAACGCGGTTTCTGCAGCAATCCCTCATCAAAACGACCTAATTCGGTTTGAAGCTGGCGCACCTGTTCTGCGCAGTCAATTTCATCATCCAAGGGCGCCAGATCAACCAATTGCAGTAGCAAGCGGGTTCTTTGCAGATGTTTGAGGAACTGGATGCCGAGGCCAGTTCCGTCCGCTGCACCTTCAATCAACCCTGGAATGTCGGCGATCACGAAACTGCGTTCAGCATCGATACGCACCACACCAAGGTTAGGGTGCAAGGTGGTAAAGGGGTAATCAGCCACCTTGGGCCGGGCTGCCGAAACCGCTCCGATCAGAGTTGACTTACCGGCATTCGGGAAACCCAACAATCCTACATCGGCCAACACTTTGAGTTCAAAATGCAGTTGACGGGTTTCACCCGACTCCCCAGGAATGGTTTTGCGGGGTGCGCGATTGGTTGAAGTTTTGAAATGTACATTACCCAGGCCGCCTCGACCGCCCTGAGCCACCAGCAGTTGCTGACCAGACTCGGTCACGTCCCCTACCGGGTCGCCCGTTTCGGCATCACTGACTATGGTACCCAGTGGCACGCGGATGAAAATATCCTCACCACTCTTGCCGGTCTTCTGTCTACCAGCACCCCGGTCACCGTTGTCGGCCTTGAATTTCCGCAGGTGGCGAAAATCCACCAGTGTGTTCAGCCCAGAATCCCCCTGCAGGAAAACGCTACCGCCACGACCACCGTCCCCACCATCCGGCCCACCAAAGGGAATGAATTTCTCGCGGCGAAACGACGCTGAGCCATCGCCGCCCTTGCCAGCGATAACTTCAATGGTGGCCTCATCTACAAACTTCATGAAAAATACCTCTGCCTTAAGGCAAACTGATTTATTCCGCGGTATTTAGGGAGGTGCCGCTATTTTCGATGATTGTAAATCATGGAAAATGAAGCAAACAGAAATGCTATTTTTTGTTTTGCTGCTCTGATCCTTCAGGGACGAATTAATCAGAGCTTCCTTAAATAAAAAACCCCGCCGGGCGGGGTTTTCTGTCACAGCGAAATCACGATCAGGCGCTTTCGACGTTGACGTATTTCCGTTTCAGGCTGCCTTTGGTAGAAAATTTCACGGTACCTTCAGACAACGCAAACAAAGTGTGATCTCGGCCTATACCGACATTATCTCCAGCATGGAAACGGGTTCCGCGCTGGCGAACGAGTATGTTTCCTGCTTCAACAGCCTCACCACCGAAGCGCTTTACGCCCAGGTATTTAGGGTTTGAATCGCGACCGTTACGTGTACTGCCGCCTGCTTTTTTATGTGCCATGGGTGCAAATCCTCCGCGAGTTCAATGCCTGATCATTGGGACTGATCGGGGGCCGATCAGGCCTCGATGCCCGTGATTTCAATCTGGGTAAAATATTGACGATGTCCGGCGCGTTTCATGTGATGCTTGCGACGCTTGAATTTGATGATCTTAATCTTGTCGTGACGACCGTGATCAACCACCAGTGCGGTCACTTTGCCCCCTGCCAGCAAGGGCGTCCCAATCTTGACGTCTTCGCCTTCACCGACCATCAGCACCTGGTCAAGTTCGACTGTGGCGCCCTTTTCGGCTTCGATTTTTTCAACTTTTAATGTGTCACCGGTGGTGGCGCGGTACTGCTTGCCGCCGGTTTTGAATACTGCGTACATGGGAATCGAGCTCCGGGTTAAGAACGGCCCTACAAAAGGGCGAGAATGTTAGCTGCTTTAGTGACCCCGGTCAACCTCAAACCGGAATCCGATGCAGAGAAAGCGGCATAAAAAAGGCAGAAAATGAGCCACTTGGAATTCACAGAGCAATTTACACCCAGAACAACTGAGTGAGCGCGACCTTTTCTTATGGCTGACACCACATGCGCATTAGCTTGTTGTAGATTTTGTTGGCGAGGCGCTCCTGTGGGCTACCCGCTGCGATGTCTTGAACCCACCGCGTCAATTGACTGACATCGCTGAATATTTCGCGTCGGCTGTCGTCCTGTATGCGGCTTTCAGCCACCGTGACGGCTGCCAGGCGGGAACCGCGAGTAACTGGATTCACCCGATGTAAAGTTCCCGCCGAATAGCAGACAGCCTGGCCCGCCGGCAATTTGATGCTGACTGCCTCCCCATGGATGCTGTTGATCACCAGCTCGCCGCCTTCGTATTCGTCCGGAGAGGA
>JBGTHE010000611.1:0-3595 GCA_041746335.1 Lysobacterales bacterium
AAGCGGCTTACCGGCTTTGTTGGTCATCGGGACCCAGGTGGCGATGCCTGTGCGAACTGCGCCAACGTTGGAACCCTCGTTATAGTTCAGCTTCGGATCTCCGGCGTAGGCATCGACCACCAGCACATAAGTCACGCCAGGCGCCTGGTAGTTATTGGCTTGCTTGTAAACCACTTTATGGATCGAGCCGGAATTCCATTCGTCAATAAAGTAAAGGGTCTTGCTGTCAGCGCTGAACTTTAAACCCTCATGGGAGGTATTGGCGATAGTCTCGACTTCACGAATCCGGATTTTGTCGGCTGGCGCCAGCGGATTGACGATTTCCATTACACGACCGGTACCGGACCACTCTTCAGCCACCAGAAGGGTACCGGCGGGTGTAAACTCGGCCGGGTCGAAAGCGCCCCAGTCTGCGCTCCAGTCACCATTGATGCCCTCAAGATTGCCGGCAAACAAGGTCTCCATTTTATCGTTCCACGTGTCGTACCGGGATGCGCCTGCACCCACCAGGGTTTCGTGTGGAATGAACAGGTAACGACCGCTCGGGTCATAGGCGACCATGTCAAACATGGATGCATTCGATCCCAATCCGGGCACGCGCACCACCGACTGTGTCGCATCGGCTTCCACTTCGTCCATGCTGGTCAATAATTCCTGGCTGATGCCAGCAGGTGCTATCCAGGGTGCGGTAAATTCTTCCGCAGAGTTCGGCAGTGTTACAACAGCCGATGCGGTTAGCGGTATGAAAAAGGGTTCGGTACCCGCCAGGGCGGCCTGCGACAGGGCCAGCAAAATGCCCGCCGCTATTGGCTGCATGCGATATCTGATCATGTTTGATTCCTCGAAGTTTAGGTAGCAATGGGTCTTGACAGCCAGGTGACTCGCTGCGCCAGCGTGACCTGATCTGCTACCTGCAAAACTACGCGGCGCACGTTACAGGGTATTTGCAGTACGGTGACAGTTCGAAGAAAAACCGATACCCCATGAGGCTCAAATATTTCACGGCGCATCATTTGAGGATGGCTGACCCCAGTCCAGCCTGATGTCCCATTGATAGGCATGTTCTGCTGGCAGAGTCGGAACCACCGCCGGATCGATTTCCCGATAAACATTGTCGGGAGGGGTGACCGTGGCGTCACGTCCGTAAATATAATCCTGGTCCTCTACCAGCACCCGGTAAGCCTTATTCAGCTCCAGCGCACGCTCTCGTGAAGGAGTAATCAAGGTGTAGACATCTGCTGCCTGGGCTATCCGGGCATGGTCCACTTTTCCTTCAGCATCAAACCAGCGAGCCTGCATTTCCGGATTGTTACGGAACTCTCCGCCGCCACCCACCCGCTCGAGGTAGGTGGCAATTTCACCACGCCGTTCCCCGCGATTGGGCGCGTCTGGCATGCCGCGCAAATTGATGTAGCCCCAGCCCTCCGCACCGTCCACTTTGCGCGCAAAACTGAACACTTTGTCGATGGTGGCGCCGACTGAAGTATGGCAACCCATGCAAAAGAGGTTTTCTTCAAAAGTGCTGGCACGGAGCTGGCCTTTGCGATCCTCAATAAATCCCTGGATCAACCAACCCATCTCGTTGTCCAGGCCGTGCGGACCCATGTCGATGTAGCCGGGCAGATAACCGTCGGCCTTGGCATAGGCTTCTTCGCGGTAAGCATTGTTCAGCGCAAACTGGGGCAGTACATATTGCTTGCGCATGTAACGCACCTCTTTCATGCGGCGCGAAACTTCGATACTGCCGTCGTCGCCGACACCGACGTAACGCACCGTGTGCAAGAATTCCGTGCCGAGCGGATAAAGCCAATCCTGCTTGAACCATTTGGCAGCAGCACCTACATAGTGATCGGTGTTGCGGATGGTTGTTGCTGTGGCCAGCACGCCATCGCGATCCAGATCCACTCCGATGATATTTTCATTCAACGGACGGGTTGTGATTTCGTGCATGCCCTTGATGTTCGCTTCCACCAGGGCGAGGTTGGCAAGATAAACGTCGTCCGATTCCCTTCCATCGGCAGTACGGCGCATTTCGGCGGCGAGGCGGATCATCACATCATCGGTGGAGCCATTGGTCGGCCAGAAGGTGCTGGGCATGGGCTTGTAGTTGAAGGCCACCCAGGCCGTACCATCGCGGGCCATGCCTTTTTCATCAAACGCCTCTGCACCCGATTGCAGGCCGGTGAGATCCGGTATCCAGCCTTTGAATCCGGCAGCGTGTAAACGCGGCGCGAGAGCAGAGTAGTTATCGTCCTTTATCCAGGCAAGGATTTCTTCATCATTGATGGCCGCGACCCGTGCACTGCGATCTTCAAACAGATTCTGCCAGTGATTGCTCAGCCCAACATCGCTGAACTGGTATTCCTGCTGCAGAACGCCATCGTCCATGCGATTTTCACGCCCCGGCACAGCAGCCTGATGACAAACGTAGCAGGGATTGTATTGAGTATCGGTTTTGGTATAGCACTGCGGCGGGATGACTGCCTCAGCGTTGTACAAGCCCAAAGTGGGGTAAACGTCCGGCCGTTCGGGAACGGGGCCATCCAGTTGCTGCAGATGTTGCAACAGTTGCTCGTAAATCGCTTCCTTATCGGCAACTTCGGCTTGCGCAGCCGTTTCCGCGGGCTTGCTCCAGGCGAATGGCAGCAGCAAAGTGCTCAGCAACAGCGCTGCAGCAGTAACTTCCAAAACTCGCATGCAAGTCTCCATCATATTCAATTTTTTCACCCGCAGGATATGCACGGCGGGAAATCAACTTACCGTCAGGAGATGACGATGCGATGACGCAGGCTCAGACTTATTTGCTCCTTGCATACCCAAAAACGTGGTCTATACTCTGATGAGCTCACGAATGGGAGTTCCACTGATATGGCGCACGTTCTCGTTGTCCGTCGGCTGGTAGCCCCGTCAATCCTTCTCACTTTTTTCTTCCTTTTCATCCCACAATCTGCGGCCCTCGCGGCCGATCCAGCCCCCGCGGGCGTGCTTTAGACTACTTCGCAGATGTCGATGCCGGGCATGCCGGTGTCGATACCGGCCCAGAAGGTCAAGGTCTGCATCCGGGCGGACGCGGTGGAACCCCCCGGCAGCGCCAATGACGAGCGGGGCTGCGTCAATTCGGATTTTCAACGTGAAGGACAGACGGTCACCTGGCAGTCAGAATGCTCCGGGCCGCCGGTGATGAGCGGCGAAGGCTCCATTACCTTTTCCGCAGAAGGCGACGCTTACGAGGGCACCCTCAACTATGTGTCCGATGGGCGCAACATCGTCATCGCGCTCACCGGCGCACGCCTCCCTGAACCCTGCGCCTATCCACGTTAGTGAGGAGCTGCGATGAACCGATATGCCTTCCTCACGCTGGTGCTGGCCGTCCCGTCCGCGCTTGCGGAACCCGTGAACAATCCCTGGAGCCTGGTGCCCGAGTTTCCCGGCTCATGTTACAGCGCCGAGGACAACTTCGACTCAAGTGCGCTGGCCGCAATAAGCGAGGTGCAAACCGAAGAATCCCGGCGGTCCGGGATCAATCAGACCATCTCCCAGCAATACGCAAAAATGGACATGATGGAACAGCAGCAACGCATGATGGAATTCATGA
>JBGTHE010000612.1:0-2617 GCA_041746335.1 Lysobacterales bacterium
TGGTGGTTTCCGAACCGGAACCAAAGGTGGTCATCAATCCTGCTGCGTGCCAGGTGGTGCCAGAGGTGAGCTGGTCGCGCTCCAGCAGCACCACATCACACCCCGACACCGCCAGGTGGTAAGCCACCGAGCAACCAATAATGCCGCCGCCGATAACGACAACGCGCGCGTATTCCGGAAGGTCTTTTTCTGCCATGGGGTTCACTTTGCGTAGAGTAGTTTATTTGGGAACGTGCAATTTGATCACAGAACGCGTCTGGAAAGCATGTGCGGAGTCCACTCTGGCACTTGACTCTGACCCCAGCATTTCCCTTATTCTGCACCCCACGCTACATCGAGAAACTGCTGTGACAGAAAGTCCTGGGGAAAAGGCATCACGCGTGTTGGCTGATGCTGTGAGCAAATTCAAAACTCTGCCTGCCATCGGGAAAGCCGTGGTAATTGCCATACCGGTATTGGCGCTTGCTGCGGTGGACTTCGGCGGTGAAGGTGATGTGGCCGTTGGCCTCTCTACCGGGGCGAATCCGGCTCAGCAGGCAGCTGATGACAGCTTTTTCCGTACTCCCAACGGCATCATCGGCGCGGACCTCGATCGCGAGATGGAATCCATTGCCAATACCTGGCTGATGCTGGATGAAGACACCGGCCCGCTGGACCTGGATGAAGCCATCGAATTCCTGCAAGAAAAGGTAGAAACCGATGCCGATGGCCGCGACCTGCTGGAGGACGTGCGCGACAGCGAGAACGGCGAGAATGCCAACGCGCTGATGGCAGATGCGATGGCGCTGTTATCGGTAGGTGAAGCTTGGGGGGCCGTGGCCAACCTGTTGGTGGCCTGGGAAATTGCGAAGGATAACGACGAAGACGAGGCCTCACCGCTGCTCAGCCTGGCCGGACTCGCCAACAGCCAGGGCTTGCCGCATGTGGCCCTGGCCCTGCTGGAAGCGGCGAACAAAGCCAAGGTCAATGGCGTAGACGCGCCCGCCGGAATCAGCAAGCAGGCGGCATGGTTGAACAACAAGGGTCATGCCCTGTTGTTGCTGGGCGAGTACGAGGACGCTGAAACGGTGCTGCAGCAGGCCCTCGCATTGAGCCCGGAAATGTCGGAAGCAGCGCGCAACCTCGTGTACGTGTTGTTGAAGCAGGATCGCCGTGATGAAGCGCGCGCACTGATGCCGCGCGTGGCGTTTCGATTGCCCGGACCACCTGCGGTTGCGGTGTCAGTAAAGCCCGAAAAGCCGGACCCATCGACGCCGAAAGACGAACCGCCCCACGACGAGGTGAAACCCGAGCTCTGGGTGAAACAGCCCTTCCTGCTCGAGGATGAGTCCGGCTACGTCCGTTTGCCGCTCAGCATTTCACTGGACCTGTCGCGCAAAGGCCAGATCGCCTGGCCGGAAATCATCATTCCCGAACCGGGTCAGGACTATCCCGGCACCCTGGACCTGGCCAGTCAGCGCTACATGGCGGCGAAGGACAAGCAACAGGAAATCCAGGCAATCGAGGGTGGTTTGCACCAGGCCGCTGCGGGCAGGCGCTTTACCTGGAGCGATCGCGTGCAGCAGGCCATTGAAGTGCGCGCTTCGGGAGTCTGGACGTTTCACCCAGTGGATACCGAGATGCAGGTGCTCAACGCCAACTATGAAAGTCTGATCGTTTCGGGAGACCAACCCACCCGCTTCGCCGCCCTGGATGTGGCCCGCGCGGACCACCAGATGGCCCAGGCAGCGGATCGCCTGTACGAACGTTATGGCCGCGAAAGCAAGTGTGCGGCCGGGGACAGCCAGGAAGCCTGCTGCACCCGGCAACTCGCAGCCAACAACCGGAACATCGAGGAATTCACCCCCTTCGCTAATGAGTACATCGATCGCAGCCGCGTGTTGTTCCGCGAATCCTACGGCTGGGCTTCGGCCTACGCCTCTAATCTGCCGCAGGGCAACTGGTATTCCATTGCCAAACTGGAAACCGAAAAAGGAGTGTGGAACACCCGCCGCTTTACCCAGATGAATGTATACATGGATTTCCTGCACGCCGCACCCTTGACATCAGGTCGTTGCTACCAACCGTTCGAGGCAGTGCCTGACCAGCCCTTGGATCTCGAGAGCGACCTGCCTTCCTGCGAAGCGGCATTCGGCAAGAAGTCGGCAAAACTGACGCTCGGCAAGTTCTATTCGATTTCGGTGGGTTGCGGCAAGGTCAAGTTCTCGGTGAAGGCCCCGGTCAGCAAAGGCAAGTTGACTGTGGCCGGGGCGGCCGTGGGTGGTGAGTTGGGATTGCAGGGAGAGATCGAATTCAACATCACGGGACCGGTGACCCTCTTTGCTGGGCCTTATGCGAGTGCCAGCGCCAAAGTCGGTGACCGTGGCGTCGGCGCCGACGTAAAGGACGGCGTCTACATGGTAATCGGCCGTGACGGCATCCAGGATGCCGGCTTCCGCGTTGCTGTTGGCAGCAGTGGCAGTGCCAGCGGTGCCTTGGGCGGTTCCGAACCTGTCATGGAGACCATGGACTTCTCTGTGGTTTCGGCCATTTAAGGAAGCTCTGAATAATTCATCATTAAGTTTTCTAGCAAGAGTAAGTGACAGAGCAAGTTTTAGTAATAAGGGATCCGACCCCA
>JBGTHE010000613.1:0-2433 GCA_041746335.1 Lysobacterales bacterium
CTCACTTGGAGGAAGTAGACTTCAACATGGTAATCAAGGAGAATTTGCTGCTACTGGATGAGGGGCATTGCTTGCGAGATCAGGTTTTGAAGTTATGTGACCCTTCCCGATTCGTGGAGCACGACTTCCGAGCTTCCAGTCTGGAAACCCTGCGTTTTATGGTCAAAAATGGCATCGGAGTAACGCTGATGCCTTCCGTCGCCGTTCAGCCCGAGGATAACGACATTCACTACATCAACATCCATCAGCAACCAAGTCGGACCATCGCGCTCGTTTATCAGCGGGCTCATCCCCTTGGGCCGTTTCTCGAGACATTAGCCAGGCTGCTGGCTTATAAACCGCTCCCCTGAAAAGGGTAGCGCCCCTTTTCTTTCTTTACTGCCGAGGAATCAGCTGAAATTATTCACAAACCGCATCAGAGGAGACTCGATGCCAAACAATATCCAATCAGGAAAAATCTGGCTTCTGGATAATCTGACAAAGTAGAATCAGACTTATTTACTTTCTTTGGGGTATTTTTAGAGTTACCCTTTAAAGATACCCGTATTTCATTCAAGAGGCGAGACAACAACACCGTGGAAAAAGACAAAAAAACCTGGTCAGGGCGTTTCAATGAACCGGTTTCAGAATTAGTGGCAAGATATACTGCTTCGGTAGGGTTTGATTATAAACTGGCCGAATATGATATCCAGGGTTCGCTTGCGCATGCACATATGCTGGCTGCGGCCGGTATTATCGACAGTGGCGATCTTGCCGCCATTGAACGCGGTTTAGAGCAGATTCGTGATGAAATCTACAATCACCAGTTTGACTGGCGGGTTGAGCGCGAAGACGTGCATCTGAATATTGAACATCGACTCACCGCGCTGGTGGGTGATGCCGGCAAGAGACTGCATACCGCCCGCTCGCGCAACGATCAGGTCGCAACCGACATTCGTCTGTATCTGCGCGCCGCTACCGACGAGATCATCAGCCTGATACGGGCATTGCAACAGGCGTTGCTGGAGCTTGCCGAACAGCACGCTGACACCATCATGCCGGGCTTGACCCATATGCAGGTTGCGCAACCCGTCACCTTTGGCCATCACCTGCTGGCATATTTTGAAATGCTGCAACGCGATGTGCAACGCCTGCAGGACGGTAGAAAACGTATCAACCAGTTGCCGCTAGGGGCAGCAGCACTTGCTGGCACCAGTTATCCGATCGACCGGGAAATGGTCGCGCGGGAACTCGGGTTTGACGGAATTTGCTGGAACTCGCTCGATGCCGTCTCCGACCGGGATTTTGCCATCGAATTTTGCACCTGCGCTGCGCTCATCATGACGCATCTGTCACGCCTGTCGGAAGAATTAATTTTATGGATGAGTCCCTCATTTGGCTTCATTCAGCTGGCTGACCGGTTTTGTACCGGATCATCGATCATGCCACAGAAGAAAAATCCCGATGTACCCGAGCTGGTTCGTGGCAAAACTGGCCGGATCAATGGTCATCTGGTGGCATTGCTGACATTGATGAAGTCGCAGCCATTGGCGTACAACAAGGACAATCAAGAGGACAAGGAGCCTCTGTTCGATACCGTCGATACCTTGAAAGATACCTTACGTATCTATGCCGACATGATGACGGGCGTGCAGGTCAACCAGACCGCTATGCGTCAAGCGGCGCTGCGTGGTTATGCCACTGCAACCGATCTTGCCGATTATCTGGTCAGAAAAGGTATGCCGTTTCGTGATGCGCATGAAGTCGTGGCGCGTGCCGTCCGCGCTGCTGAACAACAGCAATGTGACCTCAGTGCACTTTCCCTGGAAGAACTGAATCAGTTTTCAACGATCATCGAAGCGGATGTGTTTGCTATCCTGACCCTTGAAGGTTCGCTGCAAAGCCGTAATCACCCTGGTGGCACTGCACCTGCTCAGGTTCGCCAGGCAATCGAGCGAGCGAGAAAATTAATAGCCCGATAATATTGCCATGCTGCGTGCGTCGATTCATTCAATTTCGTCATCCCCGTGGCCAGGAATTGCTGCCCGGCTTTCAGAAACGGTTGCTCCGGCATTCGTTGCCGAACGCATCGTCTCCATTTGCGGAGGATGTATCAACCAAACAGTTTGTCTGGAAGGCCGGGGATCGCGGTTTTTCATCAAACTCAACCATGCCCGTTATCTGTCAATGTTTGCAGGTGAATACGCAGGTCTTGAGGAAATTGGACAATCCGCCACGCTTTGTGTACCGCAGCCATTGTGTTATGGTGTAGAGCAGGATTATGCCTGGCTGGCACTTGAATTTATCCCGTTACAGAAAGATGGAAACGAGGCCGCATTGGGAATTGCGCTTGCCAATATGCACCGCCACACCGCCGATCGTTACGGCTGGAAGCATGACAACACGATTGGCATCACGCCACAGAAAAACACGCCTTCGTCTGACTGGGTTACC
>JBGTHE010000614.1:0-3167 GCA_041746335.1 Lysobacterales bacterium
CAGCACCATCGTCGCCCGGTTGATGACCCCAAACACGTCCTGGGGCGGCACCGCGCCGATAAAATCCACCTTGTGTGAAATTCCCAGGGCGGCGGCAAGTTGCTTTAACGCGTCTTCTTCGACCCCTTCGCCAACGATCATCAAGCGTGCCCTGGGGACCTCGGATTCGATCCGGGCAAATGCCCGTAATGCCACGTCGAAGCCCTTTTGGGGCGTCAGTCGGCCCAGGCACAATAGTAGGGGTTCATCAAATGCAGGCGGAATCACCTCGATTGCGTCTTGCCCTGACGGGCCGAGCCCGCAATACACAAAAGAAAATCGATCGGCCTGTTCGGGGTAGGCCCCATTCAGGATCTGCAGGCCATTTTTGGAAACGGTATTCACTGCCTGGCTGGCATGAACTACCTTGCTGAACAGCGAGTTGTCCGCCAAGGAACTTCGGGGCAGAGCGTGCACCGTGGTCAGCGTGGGCGGGCCGTCGGCGGTCTGCGTTTGCAGATGGTAGAGGGCAGAGGCCCCGAAGTGCAGGTGCACGATGTCCGGGTTCAACTCGCGCTTGATTTCCGCGACGGCCTTCCTGACCGCGAACAGCGCTTTCAGGTCGTTGGTCCTGAGCGATTCCCAGATGGCTAAGCGATGCACCGGAATCGCGCCCATTTGCTCCGATGTCGGCAGCCTGCCGCTGTGGTTGGAGGTCAAAACCGTCACGTCGTGTCCCCGGGCCTGTAACGCTGGAATCAGGTTGGCGCTGAAAGTCTCGATACCTCCAATATGGGGAAGAAAAAAATCGGTCCAGTACAGAATTTTCATCGAGCTTTCATGACCCGGTCATTATGCTCGGCGAGCGTTGCGCTCAAAAAATCGAGCGTCTGAATGCCGCGAAGCAATGACCGTTGCGAAATCTTCGACATGTCGGACTTCACCGACCTGTTGTCGAGTAGCTCCAGCCATCGCGTGGCATTCATTTCGTCGGAGTAACGGGACGCAATCGCGTTCCTCGCCGCTTGGGAAACGCGGGACCACAAGTCAGGACTCGCGGCGATAGTGCGTATCGTCGAAACGAAATCATCACCTCGGTCGTCTACCAGGAAACCGGTCTTGCCGTGGTCGATGAGTTGTCCGACGCCGCTGCGGATGCGCAGGCAAACCGGCACCACTCCGCTGGCCATTGCTTCGAGCAGCGCTATGGGCAGACCTTCATAATCCGAGAGCAGCACCAGGATGTGAGCGTCCAGCATGACCTTCTGAATATGGGAATTGTCTATCAACCCACCCAGCCTGACGGCGTCACCGACGTTTTCTTGCTCGAGACAACGTATTACCAGGCTGCGGTCGGGCCCGCTGCCATATATGATCGCCTCGGTGCCGCTGACCTCGCGCACGACGCGGCACAGGCCCCGGGTGACGTCCAGAATCCGTTTTTGTTCCTCTACCAATCGCCCGACGTAAATCAGGCGGACCGTTTCCCGCGGTGGGACCGCGCACCGGTCCGGCACCGGGACGCCGTAGGGAATCAGGTGCACAGCCGTGTCCGTTCTGGCGGCCGTGGCTCCGCGCGCCAGGAAATCCGAAACACACACGATGTCAGACACGCAATTCCCGGCAGGCCCAAGGACGAATTCTTCGAATATCTTTTCGTACATTGCATCGTCTGAGTGCAGGATGCCAATGGTGGGGATCCCGGCACGCCGAATCCAGCGGGCGGCCAGATAGCCGGCCATCGACAGATTGACGACAAAGACCGACGGTGGCGAATCTGCAAGCTGCTGCAGCAGCCATCGTACCTGCAGGAACATCGATTCGTTGCTGGGCGTCGCGCGGCAGTATATTCCCTGTTCGGTAAGTGCACGGTAACAGGGGCAGTCTTCGGGGGTGCCGTGCTCGATGAAGAACAGCACGTTGACCCGCCATCCTCCGTGCTGCAGGAACGGCACAAGCCGGCGGAGCCATGAGTTCGGGCCGCCTACGAATCCTGGTGCGTCATAGGTGGTGAAGGTGACATTCATCTAGTCGTACACTCGGCCGGGCGCGATTCCTTCCAATTGTGGACCAGTTCTCCAATGTTCGGTATTCTGCTCGGCCAGGCGACATCCCCGACATGCGCGCAAGTGACTGAATGCCCATCGAATTCTGCCCAAGTTCGTTTCTCAATCGGGAACTCCGTCCGGAAGCCCTGCTGTTGCTTTGCTGCGCGCGTACGCGAATCAGCCCCCACGAAGCCGGGCGCATCAAAACACTTGCCGGTATGCCTTTGGACTGGGCGTTTCTGTGTAAAGCGGCCGAAAAGCATCACCTGACCCAGTTGTTGTTCAGGCATCTGTCCGCGACCTGCCCGGAGCGCATGCCCGCAGAGAGCAGGGCGCGCCTGCGCCACCAGTTCCGCACCAACGCGGGCGCAAATCTTGAACTGGCACATGCGCTGATTGACCTGCTGAAGAAATTTGCTGTGGAAGCCATCCAGGTGATTCCCTTCAAAGGCAGCATTCTGGCCAATTGTACCTACGGAAAGCTGGCACTTCGACAATACTACGATCTCGACCTGTTCATCCGGGAGCAGGACATCGAAAAGGCGGGTGAGGTGTTGGTGGGAGAGGGGTATCACTGCGACAAGGTGTTTGACCGGGAGGCCAGGTACAAGCGCAGCGAAAAAGACTTGGAAGTTGATCTGCACTGGGGATTCGCCCCACGCTACTTTCACCTCGCGGTCGATTTTGATGAATTGTATGGACGCGCGCGCACCGAGTCCCTGATGGGGCAGCCGGTCATCACCTTTTCGATTGAGGACTTTCTGCAGATTCTGTGCCTCCAGGTGATCAAGGACGGTTGGGAAAGACGCCAGCAACTGGAGCAACTTTCCAAAGTTTGCGACATTGCCGAACATCTGCGGGCACACCCTGAACTGAACTGGACGTGCGTGCTTCAAAATGCACGGAGAGACGGTCTGCTGCGGATCCTCCACTGTTCACTTATACTGGCGCACGAACTGCTCGGAGCGGACCTTCCGCTGCCGGTTCTGAAAAAAATCGAGTCCGATCGCAAAGCTCGAAAGCACGCCCAGAGGTTGTGCCGTTCGCTCTTTACCGAGGCCGACACGCTGTCGCCGCTGGAAAATCCCTATTTATCCGTGGGGCTCAGGTTCCGGCAGCTGATTTTCTATCTGGGCATGC
>JBGTHE010000615.1:0-5473 GCA_041746335.1 Lysobacterales bacterium
GAGGCGGCTCTCGTAATAGATCGGGACCGTGGCCCCGTCCTCGACGGCGCGGCTGATGTCATAGACATCGATGTACTCGCCGAACACGGCGGGCGTGTTCACGTCCGTCATCTCGATCGGCGTGCCGGTGAAGCCAATGAAGGAGGCATTGGGCAGCGCATCGCGCAGGTACTTGGCAAAACCATAGGCGATCTCGCCGGTCTTGCTCGCCACCTTGGCCTTGAAGCCGTACTGGCTGCGGTGCGCCTCGTCGGCGATGACCACCACGTTGGAGCGGTCGGTCAGCGCGCTTTCCTCCCCTCTCCCCGCAGGAGAGGGGCCGGGGGAGAGGATCGCAGGCGAAAATTTCTGGATGGTGGTAAAGATCACGACGCCGGAAGCGCGGTTGAGCAGGCTGCGCAGATGCTCGCGGTTCTGTGCCTGCACCGGGGTCTGCCGCAGCAGGTCCTTGCACATGGAGAAGGTCGCGAACAACTGGTCGTCCAGATCGTTGCGGTCGGTCAGCACCACCAGCGTGGGATTGGCCATGCGCGGCTCAAACACCAGCAAGCCCGCGTAAAACGCCATCAGCAGGCTCTTGCCAGAACCCTGCGTGTGCAGATCACCCCGGCCTTATGGTCGCCCGGCGGTTGGTCCTTGACGCTGGGCAGCCCGTAGACGGCCGGGTCCTCGGCCGCTCTTAGTTGATCGGGCCGCTGGCTCGCCCGCAGCGTCGAAATCACGGCCTTTTTCACGGCGTGGAACTGATGGTAGCCGGCGATGATTTTGATCAGCCCACCGCTAGTTTCGCCAAACACCGTGAAATGACGCAGCAGATCGAGCAAGCGCCCTTGCTCGAACACACCCTCGATCAACGTGGCCATCTCCGGCAATCCCTTGGGTTCAATATGCGTGCCGTCGGTGGTGCGCCAGGGCATGAAGCGCTCCTGATCCGCCGACAGCGAGCCTACCCGCGCCGACAGGCCATCGGAGGTCACCAGCAGCGCATTGCTGTGAAACAACACAGGAATCTGCTGCTTGTAGGTTTGTAACTGGTTGAAGGCGCTGTTCAGTGTGGCCGCCTCGCCACCGGGCGCTTTCAGCTCGATCACCGCCAGCGGCAGGCCGTTGACGAACAGCACCACATCCGGGCGGCGCTTGACCTGCCCCGCGATCACCGTGAACTGCTGCACCGCGAGCCAGTCGTTGTTGGCGGGGTTACCGAAGTCGATCAGCCGCACCTTGCCCGCCGTGAGCACCCCATCGGCACCGTAATATTCCACATCTGCGCCGTCTGTCAGCAGGCGATGGATGCGGCGATTCTCCTCCAGCAGGTTAGGCAATTCCGATTGTGTCAAGCGGCGAATGGCATCGGCCTGCGCCTCATCTGGCAGCGCCGGGTTCAGGCGTGCCACGGCTTGGGTCAGGCGCTCGACCAGTACCACCTCATCATAGGCCGACCGCTCCGGGGCTTTGCCATCCGGGCCGATCAGCTCATCCGATACGCAGACGTAGCCCAGTGCAGCAAGCTGCGTGAGCAGCGCGGTTTCCAGTTGGGATTCGGAAAGGAAGGCCATCAGCCGTCCTCCCATGATTGCTGTGTCGTTTGGCGCACATTGCGTAGGGGCACGGCATGCCGTGCCCCTACATTCGCCGGATTTTCCCGATCCAGTGCCCACTGCAACGGATTGTTGTCGATGTACTCCCGGATGCCATCCAGCGCGGCTTCATCACGAATGATGTGCTCGTAGTAGTTGCGTTGCCAAACCGTCGTGCCGGCAGCGCCTTGCAGCAGGTTGATTTGTTTGGTCACAGCCGATTTGAACGATCGGACCGCCGTTGGTATGGAGCCGGCCACGGGTTGCCCGAATCGTTCGACCGTAGGGGCACGGCATGCCGTGCCCCTAGCGGCGTCTCCGATCATCAGAATACCGTGGACATGATTCGGCATCACGACAAACGCATCCAGTTCCGTATGCGGAAAATGGCCAGGAATATCTAGCCAGTAACGTTCCGCGACACGCCCTGCCGCATTCAACTGCATCTCACCATCCACCAGATCCCCGAACAGGCACACTCGATCCTTCGTGCAAATCGTCACGAAATACGCCCCGGCCTGTGCATAATCGTAATCCTTCAGACGCAGGCTCCGGCGCTGACGATGTGCCGGTGCGTGGCGCATCAGCCAACCTCCTTCAGCAATACGGAATGCTCTACCAGCTTCACCATCAGTTTCTTCTGCTCCGGCTTGCTCTCGGCCACCAGCAGCGCCAGCGCCACCAGGGTATTTCGTTGACCAGCCGTTCCACTGGCCGCGCCAGCAAATGCTGGTTCAGGCGCAGGTACCATAGGAACAGGAAAGCGCCGGTACGCTTGTTACCGTCGGCCAGCGGGTGGTTCTTGATCACGAAATACAGCAGATGTGCCGCATCGAGGTTGTAGTGTTTGAGCTGCCGTTTGACCTGGCGCGCGTCATCCTGACGAACTACCGAGAAATCCTCGGTAGTTGCCGGCTCCTCCAACTCCTTGTCTGTGTACATATTCTTCAGGTGCAGACTGATGTTGTCTGTTGAGGTGCCGAACAGTTTCGCTATCTGCGCCTGGCTCAGCCAGACGGTCTCACCCTCCAGCCGCACCTGCACCGGCTGATCGCCGGATTCAAAAATCACCATGTTACTCATGGTTTCCCTCCCTGGGTTTTGTTGCTCCTGAATTCAGTCGCCTTGCCCACGCGAGCGCATCCAGCCCGGCGCGCTCACGCGCCCAGGTCAGCAGCTCGGGGTTGACGGGGATGCGGGTCATGCTTCGCCTTCATCAGTCGTTTCCTCTCGTACGAAGGAGACACCTTCAGTTTTCAAGATATCGAATGTCTCTTCATCGTCATAAGGGTTTGAAACTTTTTTATCCAGAAACAGCTGATAGAGCAACAGCCAGTATTGATCGAGTTCATGCAAATCATTCCTGTCCAAAGAATTGGCAAATTTGATCACCTTGCTTTGATGGTCAGAATGCTCTGATAAATAAAGCATCAGCAAGGCAAAACAATCCCTTGTGAGCACAATGCCATCAGCCTGATCGTCGTTGATCGACACCCCGTGTTTGTTCATGAAATAAATCGTCCAGCACATCCCGTCGGAACGATGAAAGCGCGCGTTCTCATCGAGCAGTCTTTTCAGTTGCTTCTCATAGTGAAACACGCCAAAAACCACCGATTCCTCCAGCATAGTGCCTATGGTTGACAACAAGACCGTGTGATGAAATGACAACATCAATACATAGGGTAGAATATCCCATTCGGCCATCGGTTCCAGCCCGCGGCCTAGTAAAGACTTCACAGCATATTTCAGAACGCTGCCATCTGGATGTTCCCTAGATAGCTCAACCGCAAGGTTTAGGAAATTCACGGCGTCATAAGCTTTGATTGGAGTTGTATTTGGCAGACTGAGCGCAAGCGCGCCTACCCAGCCCTCAGACACAGGTGTAGGGAGAGGCGTGATGTTGGTTTTCTTGATATTCAGTAGAAGTTTGTATTTGCCAAGCTCTTCTCCAAGAAGCCGGATAAACTCGCGCGCGTCCTCTTCTGTTTTGCAATATGCGGTGTAGTCATCCACAAAACGGACGAATTCGAATCGCTCTCTCAGAGATTCATCCACCTTGGCGAGAATGCACTCGGTGATGATGTTCGATGTCGCTGGCCCAATAGGGATGCCATTGGTTTCGTTGCGCTTGTTCCAGCGAATCTTCTCATCAAGCTGATTGAACCATTTGTGTTTATTTGTCTTATGTTTTTTTGCATGAGCACAGCCGACTGTCGCCCACGGAACGGCATGCGAATAAATGCTAGGATAACAGCTCGCAATATCAGTATGAACCCTGAATCTGTTACCGAATTCCATGTTAAGGCTGCGCTTCGTCTTCTCGAATGACGCTTCGTAATCCATGATTATGATCCGGCCATCCTCATGTTCGTATGGGCGAATCACGCTGTTGGTGTTGTTCGTGGTGATGTATTCGAGCTTGTCCCAGTTGTCGTGAATGCAGAGAGCAAGATGAGCATGCGCAACAGGATGAGGCAACGAAAGCATTCTGGACACGCCATTAAATCGCGTCATCCTGAATTCGACGCCATCAAAGCCGCCAGCCTTCTTCCTCGCATTAGATGCAGGGATGTCTGCTATTTGTTTCGCAATCTCCGGGGTAAAACTGGTAGAGGAAAAAACAGGTGGAAGCTCTTCTCGAGCCTTACGCTGGATTGGAAGATAGTTGTACTGCAACAATGCGCGGAGCAGAAAGCTCTTGCTCAAGCTCATAACACGCGCCCCGTGAATTTCTCTGCATCCGCAATACGCAACTCGCCGGAGATCAGTTTGGGCAGCAGGGTGTCGCGGAGCTGGGCCAGTGCTTTCGACTCGCGCTCGTTTTCAACGATATGGCGATAAAGCGGCTTTGTACGTTCTCGGAATGCATTCAGGATTGGTTCTGGTGGCACGATCACGGGAATCGGGCGGAAATTGCTCTTGCTGATCTCCTGGAAGGTGGAGCCGTTGGCATTGCCAAGAATGAGATCCATGTTCTCGCGGCACCAAAACAGCACGTATACGTTCGGCAGAGTGCCATCGCACTTCATGGCGATGAAGCCTTGATTGATTGCTGTCGGCACTTCTGCGATGGCAAGGTAACCGATAGGGGCACGCGAGGAGAGCAACACTGTGCCAACTGGCAACAGACCAGAGCTGATCTTGGCAATACCTGCGTCGGTGATCTTTCGATCCGTGTCGAGCAACACGGGGAATGTCAACGGCGAAAGGTCTTTCGGTGTTGCCCAGTGATGTTCGCCACCCTCCCAGAACGTGGTTTCCTTGGTGCTGGGTGTCGAACCGCCGCAGACGGTCACTTCGCTGCCGATTGTCGAACACCCCCACCCCTCCGGCTTGCCGTCGGCGTCGAGGCGGTCGGGCAATAAGTGGTCGAAGGCGTGGCCTTCAACCACACCCTCACCCCCAGCCCCTCTCCCAAGGGGAGAAGTGAGCTGGTGGGTGGCGGTTTCAAATCCTCTCCCGCTGGTAGAGAGTGGGCGCAGCCCGGGTGAGGGTTGATTTTGGGCCAGTGCGGCGTTGCGCCGCACTGGCCCAAAATCAATAAACCAGTCCTTAAACAGGGCGCGGGCCATCGCCTCCAGGGTCTGGTTGCGGCGGCGGTTGAGTTCGATCTTGTCGTCCAGCGTGCCGAGGATATGGGCGATGGCGCGTTGTTCGCGACGATCGACCGGGAGTAGCAGACGGATCTGCTTGAGAGTTGTGCCCGAGAGCTCCTTGAAGGTTGACCCGCTCGCGTGTCGTTCAAGTTCCTCGACGTTGGCAAATAACCAGTAGTAGAGGAACTCATGGTCGTAGTCCGACTTCACGACCAGGCTTCGGAAGCCTTGGTTTGTTGCGATTGGTTGGGCCGCAATGGCGAGATGGCCAATTGGCGCGCGACTCGACAACAACACGCT
>JBGTHE010000616.1:0-4609 GCA_041746335.1 Lysobacterales bacterium
GGATACCCGTCCAACCAGAGAAGAGCGCTGGCCGTTAACCAGTACAGGCGTGCCGTTCTGTGCATGACGCGGATAACCATCACCATAACCTATGGCGGCAACACCGACCAGCATGTCCTGCGGGCAAAAATAGCCTGCACCATAACCAATGGACTCACCTTTTTTCACCCGGTTGATAGCAATCAGCTCGCAAGTTAAAGTCATGGCAGGTTGAAGGCCAATTTCAGCTGCAGCACGGCCAGCACAGGGTGACACTCCGTATAACATGATGCCGGGCCTGACGTAATCCCGGTGGCTTTGCGGATAATTCAAAATTGCAGCGGAATTGGCCAGAGAAACCGGGCCGGCCAGTCCTGACACTGCAGCATCAAACACCTGAATTTGACGATCAGTCATAGAGTTGGATCTGTCGTCCGCACACGCAAAGTGAGACATGAGAATTATCGGATGTCTGCCGGCGAGTTGTCGTAATTTTCTATAAATATCCGTGGCATCCTGTGGCGGAAAACCCAGCCGGTGCATACCACTGTCAATCTTTAACCAGAGTGCTGCTGGTGGTTCACAACTACGTTGGGTCAGCATTTGCACCTGACTTTCGTGATGCACAACCATTTCTGCACCCAATGCGACTGCATCTTCAAATTCTTCAGGATTGGACGCCCCCTCAAGCAGCAACAGACGCCCTTTCCAGCCCTGCTCACGGCAACTGAAACCCTCTCCTGTAGTCGCAACTGCCAACACGTCAGCCTGATCGAGAGTTCGGCATACTCGCGAAAGTCCGTGCCCGTAGGCATCAGCCTTGACCACACAGACGATCTGACTTTCGGCGGCGAGGTTTTTTACCACGGACAGATTATGACGAATGGCAGCCAGGTCAATGTGGGCTATCGTGTTTCGACTCATGGAGAAATTCTATATGGGTGATGAGCGCGCAATCATGGCGATCTGCTGATATCAGAGACAACCAACCAATGTAGAGCGGGCTGGGGAATGGAAACGTAGATAACTCAACAGGGTTTAGTAGTCGCCATGTTCGGTATAAAACGACTCGGGAGCGTAGTTCACAAACCGCAACCAGCGCCCCTGGAAACTGAGATTGACATCACCCGTTTCACCATTTCGATGTTTCCCAATGATGATTTCCGCCTTACCCTTTTCGGCCGTTTCTTTGTGATAAACCTCATCTCGATAAATAAACACGATCAGGTCCGCATCCTGCTCAATAGAACCCGACTCACGCAAGTCGGCCATCACTGGCCGTTTGTTCGGCCTTTGCTCTAATGACCGGTTGAGCTGGGAAAGAGCCACTACCGGTACATTCAGCTCTTTAGCCACCGCTTTCAAAGAACGTGAAATCTCGGCAATTTCAGTAGCCCGATTTTCGTTATTTCCAGGTATGGACATTAGTTGCAGGTAGTCCACGATGATCAGGCCAATGTTGTGCTCGCGCTTCAGCCGCCGCGCACGGGCTCTTAATTCTGCTGGCGAGAGTGCTGGAGTTTCGTCAATAAAAATTTTGCTTCTGTGCAACAATGTCATTGCACTGGTCAGTTTTGGCCAATCCATATCAGCCAGACTGCCGGTTCTAATTCGGCCTTGTTCTATCTGACCCAGGGAAGAAAATAACCGCATCACCAACTGCAGAGAAGACATTTCCATACTGAAAATGGCGACCGGAACACCATTCTTGATAGCTGCGTGCTCAGCAAAATTCATTGCTAGAGTGGTTTTGCCCATGGACGGTCTGCCCGCCACAATGATCAGATCTGAAGGCTGCAAACCAGCGGTTAACCGATCGAGATCCTTGAAGCCTGTAGATACCCCGGTTATTTCACCTTCAAACTGGTGCAATTCCTGAATCCGGTCCATGGCCGGTTTGATCATGTCCTGAATGGACACAAAACCCGATTTATTTCTGGCACCCTGATCGGCGATGGCAAAAACAGCACGCTCAGCTTCTTCCAGCAATTCCTGACTGTTGCGGCCATCTGAACTATATGCGGAGCCAGTAATCATGCTGCCGGCATCGATCAATTGACGGAGTATGGATTTTTCACGAACAATCTCGGCGTAAGCCTTGATGTTCGCGGCACTGGGAGTGGATGATGCCAGTTGCGATATGTAAAATCCCCCGTCTACCCGGTTAACCAGGCCATGTGTCTCGAACCATTCCGTTACGGTGAGTGCATCACTGGGCTTTGATTGATCACTCAGTTCATGAATGGCGCGAAATATCAGCCGATGATCCTCGCGATAGAAGTCTCCCTCCAACAGAATATCGGCAATCTGTTCCCATGCTCTCGGCGCCAGCAAAAGCCCACCCAATACCGCCTGTTCAGCCTCAATAGAATGCGGCGGAACCTTGAGGTTCTCCAAAGTTACAGATTTGGATACGGCCATGTGACCTACTGTAGCGGGTAAAAAAAACTGCAATCCAACCGAAGTCAGATTGCAGTTCAGAGAATAGGAGTTGTCGCTTCGCTGCGCAAGTCCAGCAATACAAAACTCCCTATTCGGCTACTACGACAACCTTGATGACTGATTCCACATCAGCATGAAGGTGTAATTGCACATCAAATTCGCCGACCAGACGCAAGGGACCTTCGGGCATGTTCACTTCACGTTTGCCGACGTCGTGCCCTAGCTCAACCAACGCATCGGCGATCTCGCGCGGCCCAATTGATCCGTACAATTTTCCTTCGTCGCTGGCAATGGCTTTGATGGACAGAACCAGACCTTGCAGAGCTGTAGCCCGATTGCCCGCAGAGGAAAGACGGTCCTGAGCAGCTTTTTCGAGTTCTGCACGCATCGACTCGAATCGCTCGATGTTGGCGGGAGTTGCGGCAACCGCCTTGCCTTGTGGTACCAGATAATTTCTTCCGAAGCCGGCTTTTACCTTGACCTTCTGACCAAGATCGCCGAGGCTCTGGACTTTCTCAAGTAATATTAATTCCATTCCGGTTCTCCCGAATGCTTTGGCACTCGATCAATGGTTGTCCGTGTAAGGCAACAGTGCCAGGAAACGGGCCTGCTTGATGGCCATAGCCAATTGCCGTTGATATCTTGCTTTCGTACCAGTGATGCGGCTGGGTACGATTTTGCCCGACTCGCCCACGTACTGCTTCAGTGTGTTGATGTCCTTGTAATCAATCTCGGTTACACCATCAGCCGTAAAACGGCAAAACTTTCTGCGTCTGAAATGTCTTGACATTCAAATTCTCCAGTGAGCGCTCAGGCTGCTGTTTGCCCGGCATGCGAACCGGTATTTGTCGTTTCAATAACTGCCGAATCATCTCCATCATCAGAGTCGACATCATCGTCAATATCGTCGTCCAGATCATCGTCGAGATCGTCGTCATCCATATCATCACTGTCATGATGACGGCGTTTTGGCCGATCACGTCCCGTCTTATCCTTGTCTTCTTTAGCCTTCATCATCAAAGATTGCTCGACGATGGCCGATTGGCGACGAACCGTAAGATGGCGTAACACGGCGTCATTGAATCGGAATGACGCTTCAAGTTCAGCCAGAGTTTCACTGTCGCACTCGATGTTCATCAGGATGTAATGGGCTTTGTGCAACTTGTCGATCGGGAAAGCCAGCTGCCGCCGTCCCCAATCTTCAAGGCGATGAATTTTGCCGTCTTTAGTTTCAATCAGGTTCCGGTAACGTTCAAGCATAGCCGGTACCTGTTCGCTCTGATCCGGATGGACCAGAAAACAGATTTCGTAATGTCTCATTGTGTTTCCTCACGGATTATCGGGCAATTCGATTGCCCGTTAAGCTTTCTTCCCCCCACAGACAGGACAATTGATCCAGCGGTTGGGGAAAAGTAAAGCAAGGATGTGCTTGTCCAAGAACAAAGCCGGCGGAGTATAGCAGCGACCTGGCTTTGGGTAAAGCAAATCGCCAGCAGTATCAACGATACGTTTATAAAGTGGCTGAGAATTGGGCATGGGTGCGTGGTTCTATTGAGGGGCCGACCTCAATTGATGGTAAAACTCTCACCGCAGCCACATTGTTCTGTGACATTGGGATTTTCGAAGCGAAAACTGTGGCTCAGCCCTTCGCTGACAAAGTCAATCTCGGTTCCGTCCAGAAAGCCCAGGTTGTCTCTGGCCACAAAGATCCGCACACCCTGGTGCTGAAACTCTATATCGTCCAGCCCAGGTGCAACTTCCAGGCCAACCGTGTAAGCCCAGCCGGAACAACCCGTGCGTTTAACGCCTAGTCGAAGCCCTTTCCCGCCTTCCTTTTGCAGGAATTGCTGAACTCTGTCTACTGCCTTGGGCGTAAGTGTGATCGCCATGATTCTTGATTACCTTTGATCAAATCAACCCACAATATACACGGGGCTGTGTTCGTAAGAGCATGTGCTTTATTATTTGGGGCTTCCCGCAACCAGATCAACCATAAAATGTCGACCATCAGTATAAAGGCAGCGCTTTCCGACAATGCTGCTGTAGGCTCCATTGTCACTATTCAAGGCTGGGTTCGCACCAAGCGGGACTCCAAAGCCGGGATTTCCTTCCTCCATGTTCATGATGGCTCCTGTTTTAACCCAATACAGGTCGTTGCCCCGTCCGCTCTGGAGAACTATGAATCGGA
>JBGTHE010000617.1:0-2756 GCA_041746335.1 Lysobacterales bacterium
GTGGGTGATTCACGCACGGGCGAAATCGATAAAGTCGATGGACCTTACTACTTCTTCAAATTGATACAGAAAATGCGTCGCATGATGCCGCCCTGGATGCCAGCCATAGGTCTGGAAGGCGGACGCCTGAATATTGTGCCAGTGGATTTCGTCGTCGACGCAATGGATCACATCGCCCATAAAGCAGGGGAGGATGGTAAATGTTTTCACCTGACTGATCCAAAACCGATGCGCATTGGTGAAGTTTTGAACCTGTTCGCAGATGCTGCTCACGCCCCGCAAATGACCATGCGTATCGACGCGCGTCTGTTCAGCTTTATTCCATCAATGGTCAAACAAGGCATCATGATGTTGCCCCCTGCTCGGCGGATCCGCAACCAGGTTTTCCGGGACTTGGGAATACCTCCCCAAGTGATGGAATTCATCAATTATCCGACCAAGTTTGACAGTCGGGAAACGGAGAGAGCACTGAAAGGCACAAAAATCTCGGTCCCATCCCTGGAGGATTATGCCTGGCGGCTATGGGATTATTGGGAACGACACCTTGATCCGGATTTGTTCATCGACCGAAGTTTGCGCGGCCACGTACAAGATAAGGTCGTGGTTGTTACCGGGGGCTCTTCCGGCATCGGATACGCCACAGCCGCAATGATGGCCAGTGCAGGTGCCAAGGTGGCAATCGTTGCTCGTAAAAAGGAAAAACTGGCGAACACGGTTGCCGAAATCCGCGCTGGGGGCGGGCAGGCCTGGAGTTTTTCAGCCGATCTGGCAGAAATCGATGCCTGTGATCGGGTAGTCAAGGAAATCCAGGAAGAAATGGGGCCCATAGACATTCTGGTAAATAATGCTGGCCGGTCTATTCGCCGGTCTATTTCCTCATCTTTCGATCGATTCCATGATTACGAGCGCACCATGCAGCTCAATTATTTTGGCAGCCTTCGTCTGATCATGAATGTGTTGCCCCAAATGGAACAGCGACACAGTGGTCATATCATCAATATTTCTTCTATCGGCGTGCTGACTAATGCGCCGCGATTTTCTGCCTATGTTGCGTCCAAGGCTGCACTGGATTCTTTTTCCCGTTGCGCAGCGGCTGAATTCAATGACGTGGGAGTGAGTTTTACCACCATCAACATGCCGCTGGTCAGGACTCCCATGATCGCGCCTACACGGCTTTACGACAATGTTCCAACGATTTCTGCCGACGAGGCGGCTAACATGGTCAAGCAGGCTGTCATTTATAAGCCACAGCGAATTGCCACTCGTCTGGGTGTTTTCGCACAGGTATTGCATGCGGTTTCACCGAAAGTAGCTGAAATTGTTATGAACAGTGCGTTCCGCATGTTTCCGGACTCCGCCGCTGCCAAAGGTGTCAAGGAAGGGCAAGCCGAGGCATCGCAGGAGCAGTTGGCTTTCGCCAGCCTGATGCGCGGCATTCATTGGTAAAGGCGGGAATTCTATGGGCATCGGAAGAGAGGAAACCGGAACATGTTGAAAGTAAAAGATGCTGCACCAGATTTCACCCTGATGGATGACCAGGGACAGGAGTTCACCTTGTCGCGATATCGAGGCGAGAAAATCCTGTTGGTCTTCTATCCGGGTGACAACACGCCCGTGTGCACCAAGCAATTGTGTGAATATCGTGATGGCGTTGAGGCATTTGCTGGCCTCGGGGTTCGCGTGGTTGGTATCAGTAAGGACGACTCGCGCTCTCATCAGAAATTTCGTCAGAAACACCAGCTGCCGTTTACGTTGCTGAGTGATCCCGGGTTGCAAGTGGCGGAACTCTACAACAGCAAAGGTATGTTGGGGATGAAGCGCTCAGTTTTCCTGGTAGATGAACATGGAAACATTCGATATCTGCACATTGAAAGCCTCGCCCTGTTCCGACGCAGCAAGGATGAGCTGGTGGAAGTTATAGCTCAGCTCGAAGGGGGCTGACCCCAAAAACCATGTCTACGGCTGTCCAAGCGTTGCGCCTGGCTTTGCAAACTATGGCTTGCTGAAGAGCCGGGCAACATTCAGTCTTTGTTGTTGAAGGTGCAATTGAAATGTTCCTGCAGCTGCCGTCGAATTTCACTTTCCAGAGTATCTTTGAACAGGCTCAGCATGAAACCCAATTGTGCGACGATATGAATTTGTTCACCGTCTACTTTGATGGTTCCCGTAACCCCACTGCGCTCAAAGCAAATAGTGTCTTGATCCCAGGCGTACTCAATATCAAATTTATCTGCAAGGTCGCGGGCGAGTTCGTCAGCCGCATTCTGGGCATCTTTACGGCTCATCGTATGCAAAGCATGAATATCGATTGCGGGCATAACTTATACAACCTGCATTTGGCTGCGAGCAGTTTAGTGCCTGTTTCCTTGTGTAACCAGCCCTCAAGCAAGCGGGTCGCGCAATGAAGTTTGCTGGTCGCTACTTGAGTCGCTCCTGGGTTCGCTACCTGGCTGCGGGCATCATCGTCCTGCTGGTGTTGCTAGGGGTTGTCCTGTTGAGCGCCGGTTCCTGGCTAGAATCCGGATCTGGTCGCAAGCTGCTGCAGCGGGAATTGAGTAAAGCCCTGAGCCTGGAAGCTGATTTCCGCGGTGACTATTCCCTGAGAATATTTCCGGTGATAAGGATTGCCGGTCGTGACCTGGCGCTGAACTCTGAAGCAACCGGGTTGACAATAGTCAGCGTCGATTCTTACGAGCTACATCTGGCGCTCCGACCCCTATTACGAAAGGAAGTAAACATCCTCAAGGTTGAGATTC
>JBGTHE010000618.1:0-1565 GCA_041746335.1 Lysobacterales bacterium
CCAGATTTCAATGAATGGTCAGTTCGTCTGGAGCTGCAGGCCGACTTCCTGGCGGGCGTTTGGGCCAACCACAACCGGAACTATCTGGACCGGGGTGATATTGAAGAAGCCATGAGCGCAGCCAATGCGATTGGTGACGACACCATCCAGAAACGCACTCAAGGCCGCGTGGTTCCACACGCATTTACCCACGGCACTTCAGAGCAGAGGACGCGGTGGTTTAACCTGGGCCTCAAAAGCGGTGACCTGACGGGCGGGGATACTTTCTCCATGCCCTACAATCAGCTTTAGCGAAAGCTTTGAAACCATCAGAGTTTTCTCGGGATGTCTAAATCACACCCTGCTGCCGCAATTCTTCGATTTCCGACTGGCTGAGCCCCAGCCAGTCAGCGTAAACCTGCGCATTGTAGGCTCCCACTTCTGGCCCCGCCCATTGGTTGCCGCCTGGAGTGCCACTTAATCGGGGAGCCAGTGCCGGAATTTTCAGCTTGCCCTGATTCACTGAGACTTCTTCAAAGAGACCGCGTGCCTGGTAATGAGGATCTTCCATCATGTCGGCCACCGAGTAGATCGGCCCGGATGGTACGCTAGCCGACTCCAGCACAGCCAGCACACTGGACGAATCCTGTTGCGCACACCATGCAGCAATGACCGCATCGATTTCTGCCTCGTGCTGCACCCGCCCGGCATTGTGCGCCAGACGCGCATCTTCAGCCATGTCCCTACGACCCATGGCTTCGCACAGTCGCTTGAAAATGGAATCGCCATTGGCGCCGATGATGACGTACTTGCCATCGCTGCAGGCGTAGGTGTTGGTTGGAACGATGCCGGTAATGGTAGAGCCAGAAGGGCCACGCACTACACCGGCGCCATCGAATTCCGGCACGACGCCTTCCAGCAGGTTGAACACCGCTTCGTACAGGGCCGTGTCGATGACCTGGCCCATGCTGCCCGGATTGCGGCAACGGTGCAGGCAGGCCATGACGATACCCAGCGCCGTATGCAATCCCGCCAGCGAATCACCCAGGCTCAGATTGGGCCGCACCGGCGCCTCGCCGGGAAAGCCATTGACGAAACGCAGGCCTCCGAAACCTTCGCACACTGAAGCGAATCCGGGTTTACCGGCATAGGGTCCGTCTTGTCCGTAACCGGAAATTCGCGCATAAATCAGCTGCGGATTGTTGATTGCAAAATCCTCAGGCCCCAATGACCATTTTTCCATCACACCAGGCCGGAAATTTTCCAGCAGCACATCGCACTTTTCAGCGAGTTGCCGCACCAGCTCGCGGCCCTGTGCGGTGCGCATGTCGGCAGTAACGCATTTCTTGTTGCGCGCCAGACTTCGCCACCAGTAGGAGGTACCGGACTCATCCAGCTCGCGCCATTGCCGCAACGGGTCGCCCGCACCAGGCGGTTCAACCTTGATCACCTCCGCGCCAAAATAAGCAAGAATGCAGCCAGCAAAAGGTCCGGCCAACAACTGACCAACTTCCAGAACTTTGATCCCTCTCAGGGGACCGCTATGTGTAGAGGCAGAAAAATTGTTCAAGATTTTGACCTGTGGT
>JBGTHE010000619.1:0-3831 GCA_041746335.1 Lysobacterales bacterium
CTCCTGAACCGGCACGCACCTATTGTGGAGTAAAATCGCCCCGACTTACGTTCACATCAGTTGCGAGGCCTCTGAAGCAGTGACGGGGTGATGCCTGGCAACGTTACGACAAACAGCTCCTCAATCTGGCGGCCGATTCGATTTTGGTAGGCGCCCAGCCACTCGTGCGTCACGACCCCATCCGATCCCACTGCGATTGTCTTGGGCGTTCCCGCCAAATTGAGCAGGCGCTCGACATCGAGCTCGATCTGCTCCACCACGTCCACTGAAATCCCGCGTTTCCGCAAATAGGACTGAATGCCCTTCTCGGTTGTCAGAGCCACCACGCGGTAGCGTCCTTGGGCACCTTCGGCTAGGGCCTCGATATTCCGCCAGTTGCGTTCACACCAGCCGCATGACGAACTGAAGTGATACAGGACGGTCGGCAACGCGCTCTTGAGTGAAATGTCGATCGGTGCGCCTTCAGGGGAAACCCCACGGATTGACAGCACCTGTTTTCCAATCACGGTCGAGGCGACGACCGGACGGCCAACAAGAGCTCGAATCTTCTGCGCCTGCAGAACGTTCACGCCGACTGACACCACCAACACCAACATCACCGCTGAAGTCCACTTGCGCGTGTGTAACTGCATTCTTATTCCTCCTGATGCCGAAGGACGACTGCAAGTCCGGGGCCATTGCCACCTTTGACTAGCTCCGCAGTACCGGGTTCAACATCCTGGAGACGAGTGCAGTTCCTTGCACTCCTGCGCCGGATTGCACTGGACCAAAGGAAGCGCGCTCGAGTTGATAAGGATTGTTCAGCTGAGACTTTGGCATTGTCGTTGCTCTCGTAGCCACCATGACAAAGTCTGGACTTCGTGCCGTCGTTCTGTTGCTCGTGTGTGTCTGCATTGTCGCCTGGTCAAGCCTTTCGTTGAGTGCCGGGCCCGAAGCGCCTGCGGTGTGCTGTGCCCAACTCAGTGACTGTGAATTTGGAGCGTCGTGCTGCCCTTCCGATTCGGTCGGTCTACCAGACTGTTCAGGATCGGCGGAGGGTTACTGTAGGACCACTTGTGTGCGGATTACGCTGCCATGACAGCACCAAGACGATGCCCTAAAGTCCTGCCGTTTCAGTCAGCCGACGCATGGGCAAGACGGGGAGCCGAGGCCCGTCTGTTCGAACTACTGGCGGAGGCTCAGGAGATCGAATTGTGGCTGAGCGAAGCTCAGGCACGGCAGGAGACCTGGGCCGTTTCTTTCGCCGCACGCTCCTCGAATCTCGCGTTGGTGAAGCGCTGATTCAGTTGCCCGCCATGTCGGGTACTTCATCGGCTTCGGCGATTCGGTTCCTGATTTTGTAGAACAGTGACCGGCGGCTGATGCCCAAGGCTGTTGCCGCTGCTTCCCGGTTGCCTTCAAATCTCCGGAGCGCGGCGTGAATCAGGCGCTGTTCCGTGTCGGCCATCGCGGCCTTGAGCGTCGCCGTTGTCGCCGGATCGGCATGGTGGCCAGTGTTTGACGCCGTCGTCCCGAACGGTCGCAGGAGATACGCGGGCAGATCCGAAAGTTGGATGGTGGCGCCCTCAGCCATGATGGCGCCGTGTTTGAGCACGCTCAGCAATTCCCGCACGTTTCCTGGCCACGAATGGGCCGTCAGGCGCGTGTAGACCTCTGGATCCAAACCGACAATCTGACTTCGACACTCGGCATTGACTGCTTCGAGAAGATGTTCAACCAGGAGAGGTATGTCTTTGAGGCGGTCTCGCAGGGGAGGCATCTCTACGGCGAACACATTGAGACGCCAGAAGAGGTCCTCGCGAAAGCGGCCTGCGCGCACTTCCGCTTCAAGGTTTTTGTGACTTGCTGCCACGACGCGGACGTCGACCGCCACTGCTTTGTTGCCACCGACACGCAAGATTTCCTTCTCCTGAAGGACTCGAACCAGCTTCACCTGAAGGTCGAGCGATAGATCTGCGATTTCATCGAGGAAGAGCGTGCCTCGTTGTGCACGCTCAAACAATCCGCGGCGTTCGTTCTTCGCGTCGGTGAACGCCCCTCTTTCGTGGCCAAAGAACTCGCTCTCCGCGAGCGTCGGTGGAATCGCACCACAGTTGATCGGAACAAAGGGACCAGACGAGCGTGTGCTGCGTCTGTGAATGGTGCGCGCGGCCAGTTCCTTGCCGGTTCCGCTTTCACCGGACAACAACACCGTGACGTCACTCGTTGCCACTCGAGATAGGCGACCTACGACCGTTTGGATGGCAGCGCTTCTGCCGACGATACCGGCAAAGCTGGTTCTGGCGTCGAGCTGTTCTTCGAGCTCACAGACGCGTGCTGCCAGTCGGTGATGTGCAAGCGCTCGTTCAACCTTGATTACGAGCTCATCGTTGTCAAACGGCTTGGGAAGGTAGTCGAATCCGCCGGTGCGCATCGCTTCTACAGCAGACGCTATAGATCCATGGGCGGTGATAAATAGGGCAACCACATGGGGACTGAACTTCTTGATCGCTGCTAGCGTTTCAACCCCGGTCATGCCAGGTAACGCAATGTCGAGCACGAGCGCGTCGTACGGCGACTGCTGTTGCGCCTCGACTGCCGCTTCACCGGATCCGGCCACATCTACCACGTGCCCTGCCGCCCTGAGGACCATTTGAATGGCCTCGCGCAGATAGGGCTCGTCGTCAACGACCAGAATTCGTGTCATGGGGCGCTTGGGGTAACTCCACAGAGACTACCGTACCGACATGCAGCTCACTCGCAATGGTGATGTTGCCGCCATGACGCTGAACGGCATCGCGACAAATGGACAAGCCCAAGCCTCCGCCATCCTGCTTGGTGGTAAAGAACGGCTCGAACACGCGGTCAAGCACGAGACGTGGCATTCCCTCACCAGGGTCCATGATGCGCAGGACAACCTGGGGGTTGCCGCCGATGTCGGTCTTTGACGCGCCATCGACGACAATTGTCTGCCCCGCGCGACTGGCCTGGCAGGCATTCAGCAGGAGATTCACCATGACTTGCCGGAGCTCATGTGGATCGCCCTGCACCCACAAGCTCTCGGGGAGAGAGATTTGAATGATTTCGCCGCGCTGTTTAGCGTACGCCTGACAGAAACTGACGGCATCGGCCGCCAGTGCAGCGATGTCCGTCCGTTCGTCGCGCGCTGGGGTCGGTCGGCCCAGCGCCAGCATCCCCGACAGCACCCTGTTGACGCGGTCCACCTCGGAGACAACATTGTCGAGCAAACGATTGCGGTCGCCAGTGGGGGCGGTGTCGCTCCTTACGAGCTGCACCATGGACCGAACAGCGGCCAACGGGTTACGGACTTCGTGGGCAATGCCAGCGGCCATCTGGCCGGCAACGCTTAGTCGATTTGATCTGATTACCGCGTCAGAGCTGGCTCGCTCCAGGGCCGTCTTCCTCGCGGCGTGGAGATCGGCGGCGGTTTCCAAGACCCGGTTGTCGATGCGGGTCGTCTTCAGAGGTGGATTTGCAACGCCAGTCAGGATTACCCAGCCTACGAGGTCGTCATCGTGCAGCAACGGAACCGCAAGCTGGCTCCGCAGGGTTCGCAGAACCTCCTGCTCCGAAGCGGGCAAGACGTGGAAGACACCAATGGTGTCGGGAATAAGCAGGACGCTGGCGTTCACCCGAAGCCACCGCGGCAGGAGACTCTGATTGGAGAAGGTCGCAGTCCGCGAGAGTTCTGTAGGCAACCCGAAACTGGCGGTGGCCTGAAAGCTCGGGTCGCCTGAAGGCGCTGATTCGAATGACGCGCCGCCCGAAGCTGAGAAGACCTCGGCGACCGATCGTAACGCACGAAGGGCGGCCGAATCAGAAGGAGTTGGC
>JBGTHE010000620.1:0-1608 GCA_041746335.1 Lysobacterales bacterium
GATGCCGCAAACTGCCGACAACATTGCCACGGATCTGAGTATCAGCCGCGAAGATAGCGACCGTTTTGCCGAGGCCTCACAGCACAAATACCAGGCAGCGTTGCAGCGCGGATTCTATGCCGACGAAATTCTGCCCATAGAAGTATCAGTCGGGCGCAAGCAAAGCGTAACCATTGATGCCGACGAACATCCCCGCCCGGATTCCAGCTTCGAAGCCTTGCAAAAGCTGAAACCCCTTTTTGAGGGCGGTGTGGTTACGGCTGGCAATGCCTCGGGCATCAACGATGGGGCTGTTGCGCTGGTGATTGGAAATGAACGGGTGGGTGAACAGGCCGGCGTGGCGCCGCGTGGTCGTATCGTCAGCGCTGCCATTGCTGGTGTGCCGCCGCGTGTTATGGGGCTCGGGCCCGTGCCTGCCAGTCGCAAGGCGCTGGATCGGGCAGGGCTCAGCCTGTCCGACATGGACGTGCTCGAAATCAACGAAGCTTTTGCCACCCAGGTGTTGGGTTGCTTGCAGCAACTGAAAATCGAATTCACGGACGCGCGGGTCAATCCCAATGGCGGTGCCATTGCCATTGGCCACCCATTGGGTGCCAGTGGCGCTAGACTGCTGCTCACGGCGCTGCGGCAGCTCGAGTCTGGCGGTGGTCGTTACGCATTGGTCACCATGTGTATCGGTGTAGGGCAGGGGATTGCCGCGGTGATTGAACGATTGCCCGGGAAATAAGAACTTATGAACATCCAGTTTTCTCCAGCAGAATTGGTCTTCCGCGACGAAGTCCGCCAGTTTATTGAAGACAAATTTCCTGCGGATTTGCGGGAAAAGGCAGACAAGGGCATCCACTGGGTCAAGAGTGATTACGTGCGCTGGCAGCACATCCTGTTTGCTAGAGGCTGGGCTGGTGAGAACTGGCCAGTGGAGCTGGGCGGTACCGGTTGGACCGCCACCCAGAAATACATTTTCTCTAATGAATGTGCTGCGGCCGGTTGCCCGGAAGTGATTTCTTTCGGCCTGAAAATGGTCGCGCCAGTGATTTACACTTTTGGAAATGAGGAACAGAAGCAGCGTTTCCTGCCTGACATCCTGGCCAGCAAGGTCTGGTGGTGCCAGGGTTATTCCGAACCCAATGCCGGTTCCGATCTGGCTTCTTTGAAGACCACCGCGGTTCGTCAGGGCGACGAGTACGTGGTGAACGGCACCAAAACCTGGACCACGCTGGCGCAGTATGCGGATTGGATCTTCTGCCTGGTGCGAACAGGAGCACCGTCTGAGAAGAATCAGCTCGCCATCAGTTTCCTGCTGGTCGATATGCGCAGCCCCGGAGTCACGGTTTCTCCAATTGTCACTCTGGATGGCCATCCTGAGGTCAACGAAGTGCGACTTGAAAATGTGCGGGTCCCGGTCGCGAACCGTATTGGCGAGGAAGGGCAGGGCTGGACTTACGCCAAGGTGCTGCTGACCCACGAACGCACCGGTATTGCACGCGTGGCTTTCTCGCGCAAACGTCTGCAACGGCTGAAAGCCGGCGCCGCAGGAACCAGTGCTGCCTCGACCAGCGATGGCAGTGATGCACTGATCAATAATCCCGCCTTTGCCATGAAGCTCGC
>JBGTHE010000621.1:0-7471 GCA_041746335.1 Lysobacterales bacterium
GATACAACCACTCCTTGGTAATAACTATGTCAACGGGCAGTGGGGTGTTGGTGATGGTGCAGAAGTTCTCGTCACCACCTGCGACTTCAGAGAAATAGCAACCAGGGTTGGCCTCACTGTCATCACCATCGAGGTAGTTGCTGTCACCGCTGGCCTCGTAGTCCCCGAAGTAGCCGGCAACCGGGCGTTCCGTGACATTACACTCCAGTTCACCTGGATCAAAGTCAGTGACCACAAAAGTGACGCCAATGCCGTCTTCAGTAATGACCTTCTCCTGGTCCAGGATCAAGCCGGTGTTGCAATCCAGATCTACCGTTACCTCACCCGGATTACCATCGCTGAAATCTTTGAGCACCGTGAATTGCGCATTACCGCCGATGTTGACGGTCAACAGCCAGCTCACCAGGGTATCGTCGTCGTCGGCATCACTGAACTCGCAGGTCAGCGTATCGGAGAAGCTGTCGGCGCCGGTCGGATCCGTGAAGTCCACCGAAACGGTTACCGTGGTGCCGCTCACAATAATCGCTTCGACCAGAGTACCGAAGGTAAAGCCTTGCGCACCGGAGTCGAGATAGCAATTGTGCAGTGAACCATCTTCGCCTTCGTCATTGATTTCAGTGAAGCCGAAGTCAAAGCTGGTGCTGCCACCAGGCGGTACAGATTTGGTCTGGGGAGTGCCCGGCGCAGGGGTGATTTCCACCTGTGCTTCCGGCTCACGCACTTCACAGCTCAGGTCGTAGACCGCGTTCGCTATACCACCCATAGGCTGATCAAGTCCGCTGCTCCCGTGGGAACAGCTATAGACTGCTGTGTAATCACCTGGGGATTTCGTATCGCAGGTAAATGTTACTTCTCTGTTAGCACCTGGAACGATCGTTGCGCCCCCCGCAATATCCGGGTCAACCGTAATAGCCAAGTCTCCGGACAACGCACATTCGATATACAAATTCTGATCGCCTGGGTCAGCATTGTTGAAGAAGGTCAACAGTCTGGTTGGGTCGGTATCGCCTACGACCACATCCGCGCCTCCGTCAACATCGATGGCTCCCGGTACCGGGTCTGAAGCAAATACCGCAGCGCCAGCTTCAGGCACGGTGCAGGATATCGCGTATTCGACAGGTGAAGCTGGTGACGAGCCGTTATGTGAGCAGGACAGAGTTCCGCTGTAAGTATTTTCCGCACTGGCATCACAGGATACGGTTTTTACGGAGCCAGCCGCGCCTTGGTTGACACTAAAGGCGCCCGCTGTCGTCAAGGTAATTTCCGGGTCACTTCCACCGTCCATGGCACAGGTGCCTGTCAGCGTAGTACCCCCAGCGCCCGTATTGGTGATGGTCAGGCTCTGAGTTGGATTGGGATCACCGGCTTCATCGACCGCCAGGTTAATTGCGCCACCCGCCGTTGGATTGCTTGAAGTATATGCAGGTTGTGGTCCAGCAGTTATGGTGCAGCTCAGCGCATACACTTGTGGGCTGGTCAATCCCGAAGTGCCATTATGCGTACAGCTCATTTCGCCGGTATGAGTGGCAATAGTGCCAGCAGAGTCACAGGATACCGTGACGGTGTCAGTGCTACCCTGCAGCACTGAGAAACTGGTATCGCCCGACAGGCTGAACACACTGCTAGGGTCGGAAGTTTCCGTACATGAGCCAGTTAACGTCGAGCCCGTGCCACCCGAGTTCGAAATCACAACATTTAGACTGGTGTCTGTCGCATTTTTAACGACTGAAGGTACGGTTACACCTGTTGCCGGTGTGGGATTCGAAGAAAATGCAGGCTCAGGAGGTGGAAGGATCTCGATTGAGCCGCTGGTTACATTCGGGTTTGTCAGTTCGACATCACCAACAAGGTACTTTGGATCCACTACGTTCAAGGGTTCAGTGCTTGGCACATCTTGGTTGGTCAAATTGAAAGTGATGTCCACATTCAAATTTACGAGGTTTCCAGCCTCAATGTAACTGGTAGCGAAGACAATGGTGCCCGCAGTGCTTTCTGAACAGCCCCATGTTCCTACAAGTGCTGCACAAACTGTTACCGCGTTTGAGCTAAGCTTGGAAGTGTCGTACGTAACATTGAAAGAACCAGCTTGCGTGGTATTGGGCGACGCCTCAGTGTGCGAAATTGTAATAACGGTTGAGGCAGTACCAGCCGGGACTACCGCTTGTTCAACAACAATCGTCGGGATAGCCCATGCCGAGGAGGTTCCTAGCAAGGCCACGGCTGCAGCTAACAAAGTTAAGCGATTAAAGTTCATGTCACACTCCAAAATTTCTAATATTGTTGTTTAATTTATTCTGGCCTAAAGAAACAGTGTCAATGGTTTGCGAACTCATACCCGGACACCCGCTAGTTCCCCAAAATTTTCTGTTTAACGCAGGCGTAATCCGCAATACTTACGCTTCCACTCAGGTTGCAATCTGGCTGGCCCACTTGGAGATCAAGAAGTATGTCCCTCTTAACCGCCCCATAATCACCAATGCTGACACCCCCGCTGCCATTGGCGTCACCAATCAGTAACGGTCCTACGGGTGTGGTGCTATGAGACTCGTAAGCGTCAAACTGGGCCACGCCGGTAAAACCTGTACCACCACCAGGCAGCCCCAACCGGACTGAAGAAACAGCGCCAGTTGCGGAAGTGTAAGTTCCGGTTGGCGCAGCATTTACCGCATTGGCATTTACCCAGTAACGGGTGTTACCCGCAGAGGTGTATTCGATTTCAACAAGATGCCAGAGAGTTTTGGTAGCTGCTACTGTAGCTAAAGGGCCAGCGGCAGCATGGAAATCCAGATTGGCACCGTCGTAGCTGACTTTTACCAGCGGTGAAGCCCCTGCTTCGTCACTATAGGCTACGAACAATTCGGCCTGGCCTGTGCCAGTAAGATTAGGGCGCACATAGAACCGCGCGATGAATAGGGTGTGCCCGTCGGGGCTGTTGTCCTGAACATGACCCGAAGATGGCGCAGTAATCTGCAAGCCACAAAATTCGGAAACCCGTGGGACGGGCGGATTGGTTTTGGGTGACCCCACGATCACCGCGCCCACTCCTGTTGGCGTATCCCAGGCGCCCATGCTGCATGCGAAGCCGCTGGCCGGAAGAAACAGCGCCAAACAGCCCAACAAAACCCTGTCCATGTTCTTCATCATCGGCCTCTCGCCATCTGATAGTTGTATGAAGTCGCACATTGATTCTACAAGTATTTGTGGTGTGAGTCGACATTTCTTTACAATACGCCGCCGATCAAATGCAGCCGGGGACAACATTGGCAAATATAGGCATAATCTCCACCCCGCATTACATTTTCAATTGATGGAGCGCTTGATTCATGAACTTCAGTCTAACCAGATTCACCTCAATTCTGATCGCAGGAATGTCGTTGACGTCCGCCAGCCTTTTTGCACAGGATGCAGTAGTCGAGGATGCAGTAAGTGTAGAAAAACCCTCTCTTTCAGCCTCACAATCCGTGCAGATGACGGCGACGGTAACTGCTATTGACATGGCTACCCGCGCAGTAACTTTGCAGGGAGAAGGCGGTGAAACCCAAACCATTATCGTCGGCGAAGAAGCCCGCAATCTGGGCCAGGTCAAGCCTGGTGATGTGGTAACCGCCGAATTTGTACGTGAGCTGGATGTTCAGGTGTTCGCGGACGATGGCTCAGAGTTGGGGGCTGGCGCTTTGGGAGCAGCAGCACGCGCTGAGGAAGGCGACATGCCTGGTGCCATGGTGGTTCAGTCCGAAGTCGTCACAGCGCGAGTGGCTGCAATCGACCTTGAAAGCAACACTTTCAAACTGCAGTGGCCGGACAACACGGTAGAAGAGTTTGTCTCTCAAAACCCGGATAATCTGCGACTGGCAGAGGTGGGTGACATCGTTGTGATCACCTACACAGAGGCGGTCGGGATTCTTGTCGAGCATCCGGCTAGCGAATAGTCCATTCTTCAATCGGCTCAAAGAGGCCCCGCTACATGGCGGGCCTCTTTTCTTTTTTAATGTGACAGGTGTGGCCACCATTTGGGGCTAGATGGTTTCGCGTGGATGGTGGGTGGACTTTTCCCAGCAGCAAATCCGCATTTAGTATTCGTCGTTTTTGACATCCGCCGCTTTTGGCACCATCACGAATCCAAAACGATTTTCGAAAACCAGGTCAAAGTATTGATCGTAATCGGCCCGGTTTTGCGGAAAGAATCGCTCGTCCGGATCAAACGAAAACACCACTCCGCGTATGCCGGATTCCTGCAGGCTGGCAGCCATACGTTCTGGCGGTATTACCCGCAAATTGCCTTCGGCGTCATGATAAAGGTACTGAAGCCAGGCGTGTGGGCCGTTCCAGTCGCCGTAGATCAACCCGGGGAAAAAGAAAATCGATCCCGCATGGTTCAGTTGCAGCAGCGGACCTTCCTTGATTCGTGGATCTGCTGCTGCTGCACGAAATAGCTCATAGCCCGAATTATTCTCTGTCAGGAAGCGATGCTGGGATTCGGCACTGATCGGTACGTGGAACAAATCGACACGCCAGTGCTGTGCTCCGTAATAAATTGAAAGTGCAATGATCACAGGCAGTTTGAGGTGGTTCAAAGTATGCAACCACTGCAATGGCGGAGATCGCTTAGGCCGATAACACAGCCTTGCAACCTCGATCAGCGCTGCACTGGCGGCCAGAGCCATCAACGGCACGACAGGCAACAGGTATCGCAATATCTGTGCTGAGCAAAACCAGAACACCAGAAACGCTGCACTCAGACCAACCAGGGGGCGCCACGAGCGGGGAAATCTCCAGCTCAGCAGAACCGCTGAATAAAACAGAGCCAGCAACAGCCAGTCCAGCCGGATGTAACCATGGAAGACCGTCCTGCTCGCGTAAAAAAGCTCAGGCAGGCGCAGGAGATTGACCACAGTTCTCTCCACGCCATGACTTTTCAATTCCGACATTTGGCCCAGCAGATGTTCTTTCGACCAAATGTAAAAGCCGAATACTTCGCCCAGGAACGGATGCAACGGGTTGCCCGAAATCAGCCAGGAGCGTACATACCAAAACGCCCCAACCACTGCGCTGACCGCACAGAAAATAACGAATTTACGCAGGCTGCGACTACTCCACAGCACCCATAAGGCAAGCATGGCGGCAAATATCAGTCCAAAATATTTGGTTCCGATTGCTGCGCCGGCAAACACGCCCGCCAGGATCAGCCAGTTATTGATGCGAAGGCGATCCCATTCCATCAGTGCGAAAGCGCTGGCAACGACAAACAGCATCAAACCGAGATCAACATACGCATTGCCGAAAGAACGGGTAAGTTCTCCCCAGCCCAGGCACAGGAGTACGGCCAGAAACGCTGCAATTGACCCGTATTGACGGCGTGCCACGCCATGCACAGCCAGCAAGGTGGCAAAACCCGCGGACGCGTGCATGAGATGAGTCATGGGCACAGAATCCCGCATCAGCGCCAAGGTGAACAGCATATTGAAGTTGTGCGTATGCAAGGGAAAACGCAGGTATTCGTTCACTGCCAGGCCCGCTTGTTCGAGATAAAATCGCGCATAAGGCAGGTGATAGGATAGTTCGTCGTGCTCCATGGCCGGCCCCAGCGGCTTCAATGCCCAGGCGCCGATCAACAGGATTACCGGCAAAACCTCCAGATACTGTTTTGCACTGGGCCATCGGATCCAGCCTGGGCGCTCCTTAAGGTCCACGCCCTTGAAAATGACCCAGATTGCTACTGCCAGCACGAGAGCAAACGCAATGATTACTGCCTGGCTATAGAGCAGATTGATTGATGCCAGGGCGATCAAAATAGCAATCTGAATCACCAGGCCGGTGGTGAAACTGAAAAAGACCAGTAACTCCAAGGGCAGGTCCAATGGCAAGTTTAAGGGCAACTTCATTGGCAGTTCCGAAGGCAGGTTCCCGGCGATCTGTCGGTCCGTATGACGCTGAATAAACACCAGCGCCGCGACCCCCACCAAAATGCCGTTCAGCCACCACAGCAAAATCCAGGCGTATTCCCTGAGGATGATTTCAGCGATGCCCAAGATCGCTCCGCTGTGCACTCAGTTGGCTCGACCGGACTGTCATTTCCGGAACACCCAGTTTCGCGACACAAAAAAACTCGACACAGCCAAAAATGCTTCAATCACCATCTTGTAAATCACTTTTTCGGCTACCCCACCCCCCAGCAAAGCTTGCGCCGCCAGCAGCAGCAAAGAGCTGGCAATGGTCATGGCCAGCCAAAGCGCTGCGAAGCGCAACAGGCTGCCAGAAAGCCGCGACCAGCTTTCGTTCGTGTGGGCGAAGGTGATGTATCGATTGAACCCGAAGCCCAGCAAGGCGGCACTGCCTCGCGACAGGATATTGGAGAGCGTGCCAGGCATGCCACCCGCAATGAGCAGGCCGTACAGAAGGGTATCGAATAAGTATTGCAGGCCACCAGCAATAACAAAGAGAACGGGTTGGCGCATCAGCGACGGACGCGATATCGCGCACTGTCGCAAAGTGCCAGTGCCGGAACATTCTGGATGTCGTAGTTCAGGAAGGCGAGCAGGAATTGCACGCCCAGCAGAAAGGACAAGCCAGCCAGCATGACGGTACCTGCTGAAGAGGGAACACCGCTGGCCACACTGTCACTCCAGGCCGAAATACCAAACACCAGACTAAACACCGTCAGCGCCAGACCCGCCAGCAATTCCAGTGTTGCAATATTGAAGTCGCGGAGGAAGTAGGTATAAAAAATGCGCTTGACGGCGTTCCGCAAATGACCCAGCAGGAAGGGCAGAATAACTTTATGAATCTGCAGGTTGGATTTTTCCTCACCATACCGCGCATGCATGGGTACGTCCTGCACCACGGCCCTCGCGATGTTCAGTCGAAACAGCAGATCGCTTTCAAAAAAATACCGGTCAGAAACTTTAAAAAGGGGAATCGATTTGAGCACTTCTGCATGTATTGCGGTAAAACCGTTGGTGGGATCGAGAATTCGCCAGTAACCGCTGGACAACTTGGATAACAGCGAAAGTACGGTATTACCGAACAGCCGCGAGACCGGCATGGATTGCAGATAGGCCAGCTCGAAGAACCGGTTGCCCTTGCAGTAATCCGCCCTGCACTCTTGCAATGGCCCACACAACGAAGGGATCAATGCCGGATCCATCTGGCCATCGCCGTCGATTTTTACAACGATATCAAAGCCACCCAGGAGGGCAGCACGGTAGCCCTCCTTGACTGCGCCACCTACCCCAAGATTGGTGGAGTTGTACAAAACCGTCAGTCGCGGATCGCTGAGCTGCCCCTCCAGCACTCGACCGCTTTGCTCCGGACAGGCGTCATCGATGCAGTACACATGGTCCACCTGCTCCAGGACACCCCGAACCACATCCGGCAGGTGTGCACTGACCCGATAACATGGAATGACAGCAGCAATCCTGTTGATCATCTAAGCGACTTCCAGCCCCTTGCCAGTCCAATGTAACTCAAGGAC